>JALHUE010000113.1 GCA_022866145.1 Anaerolineales bacterium
CGAATTGAGTCGATTCGAGCGAACTGGAGTCCCTCACAGCGCTACCTGCGCGGCCTGCTTGTCGGAGGAACGTTCTGTTATCAATCGCAGCAGATCCTGCGTGAGGCCGGCCTGGTCGTCTGCTCCAACGCCCCGTTGGATCCGGCAAACCAGCTCGCCCCCACCGAGCCGAGCCGGGGGCACACGCTCCTGGACATGGGCGACGAAGTCTTCACGTTGGGCAGACTGCATCCTATGATCGATGGCAGCCTCCGCCGCCAGCGGATGCTCGCCGACTTCGCCGATCCTTCGGTCGCCGTCCTGCTTCTCGACTTCGTCCTCGGATTCAACGCCTCCCTCGATCCAGTGGGCGACGTAGCCGATGCCCTGGCCGCGGGGCAGGCAAGCCGGCCGAACGATGCCGGGAAGGTGGCGGTGGTCGCCTCGATCAGCGGCACCGAGGGGGACCCGCAGGACCTGGACCGGCAGACCGAGAAACTCCGCCAGGCAGGCGCCCACGTCTTTGGCAGCAACGCCCGGGCAACGTCCTTTTGCCGCGATCTTCTCATGCCGACCTAGGAGCTGCGATGGAACCGAGAGCCGACAAGACTCTGGAAGAGCCACTCGTCGTCATCAACCTGGGCCTGTCCGGATTCGCCCAAAGCCTCGAACAGCAAGGCGTGCAGGTCGTTCAAGTCGATTGGCTGCCGCCGGCGGGCGGCGATCAGGAGATGATCGACTTGCTGGAGACTCTCCTGTGAGCTCTTGCTTAACGATCACACCTGTACGTCGTCAGACCAAATGGGACAAAGGGAGCGATTTGCCAGGACACCCTTCCCGGCCCTGGTATCGCCTACCTGGAGGCAGAACGGCCGAGTAGAAGGAGAGCGCGGAGGCCACTGTGCGTACGATCCGCCGGGCAACCCGGAAGAAGTACTCGGCGGAGGAGAAGATCCGGATCGTGCTTGAGGGACTGCGGGGTGAGGCCAGCGTCGCTGCCCTGTGCCGCCGGGGCGAGACGGCCTGCGGTGCGGCGCAGATGTCGGGAGGCCCGCGAAGCCGCCAGAACCATCGCCCGCTTTCACAGCCACCCCCGCTTGGCCAAGCGTCACGTCTGCTAGGTCTACCCGCGCATCTGCTGGCGCAAGGTGCAGGGCGTTGCCGTGGGCGCCGTCGCCCGACACCTGGCCAAAGACACCTGCGGGGTTCTTATCCGGAAGGAGCCATCAGCAGAAGCAAGACCCAAGCTCCTTGCCGATCAGCCGCCTGCGTCAAGCACATGCAAGCGCGCCCAAGACATGTGGGCCCGAGTCACGACTCGTGTGATTGCAGAGCCCCTGCAGAATCTACTCATGCCGCTCCGACGCCGAATATACGTCTCCAAGCTTACCAGCCCAGCCCGCTCGTGAAAGGCCCACCTGCATCCTAGGGCAGAAGCACGCAGCTGACTTGACAACCGCAGCGCTTTGATGGATGGCTTGACTCGAGGCCTCGACTTGTCCCCCTCTTGCTGAGACGAACCATCCCTGAACCACTGTGACCGGAGTCGGTCTCGAGCGCAGCCTTACTGCAGCCGGGTCTTGCG
>JALHUE010000114.1 GCA_022866145.1 Anaerolineales bacterium
CGGCGATGGTGCTGGGGATATCCATCGCCCAAACGCTGCTCGACCACGGGGACAACCCGAGGTTTCTGATACCCTTGCAGATGGTCGTGGTGATGGTGGTTGTGCTTACCGTAGAGGCCTACGTTGCCAACCGAGCTGCCGGGAGAGATCCAACCCATGGCTAGAGCCAAGGTCGTGCTGCCTTGGGTGGCACTGGCCGCGTTGAGTGCGCTCGGTCTGAGTCTGGCGGCGCCGCTGGCGGTCGAAGGCTGGGCGTTCCCTGGGTACCTTCTGGTCACTGGCGTGGGCACGCTGTTGCTGGCGCTAGCCTGGCGCCAAGTCTCCGGAGGCTGGGCACTCCAGCTCATGCCGCGCCACCTGCTGGCGGCGCTGATGGTCGGCCTGCTGATGCGGCTGGCCTGCGGGGCCGTGTTCTATCGAGCGCTGCCGGAGCATGGCTACGAGACCAGGTATCACAACGCGGGATTCTTCTTCTACGATGCATTCAAGCGGGACAGAGATGCCTGGGCGATCGCACGCACCGACCTGCCGCTGGCCACCGGATTGCTCGACCCCATTAAGAGCGATCAGTATGGAGGGTTGCTGGTTCTTGAGAGCTTGGTGTATGCCGGCGCCAGCGGGAGCGTTGCGCGGCCCTTGCTGCAGGTCGGTCTGACGGCGTTCGTTTCTGTGCTGGCGATCCTGTACACGTGGGCGTTTGGCCGTCAGGAGTTCTCGGAGGGCGCGGGGGGCATCGCGGCCTGGATCGTGGCGCTGTTCCCGGAGGCTGTCTTGCTGGCCACCGTGCCGATGCGCGAGCCGTACATCGCCGCCGCGCTGGCCATGGCGTTGTTCGGCTATTCTGCCGTGCGGCATAGTGCGCGGCGGGCTGGGCTTGTTGCCCTGGTCGGCGGGATTGCTCTGAGCCTGATTGTCTCGCCGCCGTTCGCCGTTCTGATCCTGGCCGCGCTGGGGCTTGGCCTCTTGCTGGAGGCACACGTCTCGCGAGCGGTGCGTTGGGGCGTCGTCGGAGGAATTCTCGTCCTCGTCCTCGTTGCAGGCGCATTGAGCGTACGCGGCTGGCGGACGACTGCCGTCGACAGCGACCGATCGTTGCTTGCCGTGCTCAGCTCGCGGCTCTCCATGGTTCCGAGCTTTCAGATCGAGCGATTGGAGCAAGGCTCGGGGTGGGTTGAAGCGATCTTTGACCGAACTCCGGACTGGACTCATCCCGGTCTGGTCATCTTCTATGGAGCCACCCAGCCCCTGCTGCCTGCGGCGTTGGCGGACAACACCTCGATCCCATTGATGCGCGCCGTGGCTGTATGGCGAGCCGCTGGCTGGTTCCTGCTTTCCATTCCCCTCGTCTACGGGATGCTGGCGGCGGCGACAAGGCAGGGCTGGCGCCAGCGCGGGGTGGCCTTCCTGGCCATCGTGACCCTGCTGACGACGATCGTCGCCGCCTACTGGGGAGGCGGGGATCAATGGGACAACCCGCGCTACCGGTCGGCGTTCCTGGCGGCTCAGGCGGTTTTCGCTGCCTGGGCCTGGCTGGAGGCACGCCGCAGAGGCAGCCCCTGGCTGGTGCGCGTGGGGTGGCTGATGGGGGGAGTCACGCTTTGCCTGTTGACTTGGTATGTCGGCCGCTACTATCAGACCCCGCGCCTGAGCCTGTTCCCCACGCTGGCTGTGGCCGTGGCCTTCGTCGCCCTGTCTCTCGGCGTGTGGACGGTGCGTGACCTGCGCCGCGCCCGGTCCCGCTTGACGCCCGGTGGCGAGGGCGTATAATTCAACTTCTGAATTTTGACGGCAGAGAGGGTGAGCCATGCCGATAGCGCTTGTCACCGGGATCACCGGCCAGGATGGATCTTACTTGGCCGAATTCCTCATGAGCAAGGGCTACGAGGTCCATGGGCTGATCCGCAAGGCCAGCAGCTTCAACACCGGCCGGATTGAGCACATCTACCAGGATCCGCATGATCCCGCGGCGCGCCTCTTCCTGCACTATGGGGAATTGTCGAACGCCGAACAGCTGACCAACCTGATCTACAACGTGCGCCCGGACGAGATTTACCACCTAGGCGCCCTCTCGCATGTCAAGGTGAGCTTCGACATCCCGGAGTACACGGGCGAGGTCACCGGCTTGGGGGCGACCCGCATTCTGGAGTCCGTGCGCCGCAGTGGCCTGCGAACGCGTTTCTACCAGGCATCGTCCAGCGAGATGTTCGGCTCCGCTTCCCCGCCGCAGAGCGAGCGCACCCCGTTTCAACCACGCAGCCCGTACGCCATCGCCAAGCTCTATGCCTATTGGATGACGGTCAACTATCGGGAGGCTTACGACCTGTTTGCGGTCAACGGAATCCTGTTCAATCACGAAAGCCCGCGGCGGGGGGAGACCTTCGTCACCCGCAAGATCACCCGGGCCGTCGCCCGGATCAAGGCCGGCCTGCAGCACAAGCTGTTCCTCGGAAACCTGGACTCGCGCCGAGATTGGGGCTATGCCCCGGAATACGTGGCGGCCATGTGGGCGATGCTCCAACAGGAGCGCCCCGAGGACTACGTCCTGGGGACCGGCGAATCCCATACCCCGCGCGAATTGGTGCAGGAAGCTTTCGCCTACGCCGGCCTGGACTGGGAGCGCTACGTCGAGGTGGATCCGCGCTACTTCCGACCGACCGAGGTCGACTACCTGCAGGCGGACGCCGCCAAGGCGGCCCGTCAGCTGGAATGGTCACCGAAGGTGACCTTCCCCGAGTTGGTTCGGATCATGGTTGACGCTGACATGCAATCCGTCGGCTTGCCGCCTGCGGGGGAGGGGCTGCGGATCCTCGAGGCCAAGTTCGGCGATTGGCACCGCTGGGATTCAAGCGTCACGGCCGTCCTGCGCAACGGCGGCACTAGCGTGGACTGAGGCCGCCGGCCGGCAAGCGCTTCGGCGGCTCGCTACGGATATCTGCTGCATGTCTGACTCTTCACTTCCAGGGGAGAACCTGACTTCCGCTCCGGGCGAACGCCAGGCCGCCGGGCCTCAGGGCATCGTAACCGGAGCGCTGTGGATCGGTTTGGCGGCCTTGGGAGGGCTGGCGTTCTTCGGCATGAGCTGGGCGCTGGCTCACTCCCTTGCCTCGATCATCGACGAAGGCCTGTACCTGTACAAAGGTTACCTGTTCACCAGCGGGACCTTTGTGCCTTTCCAGGATGGGGGACCCTGGACGAACCATATGCCGCTCAGCTTCTTCATCCCGGGCTGGACCCAGGACATCTTCGGATTAGGGCTTCGAACCGGCCGCTACTACGCCCTCGGACTCGGGGTGCTGATGCTGGTGGGCGTCTGGATCAACGCCCGCCGACTGGGGGGATTGGGATGGGCCGCGGCCGCCGTCTGGCTGCTCGCGCTAAACACCTTCTACATGGATGTATACAGCAAGGCCCAGTCCCAGATCTTGATCGCATGCATGTTGGCCTGGGTCCTCGTGCTGACGCTTGGCCGAGGGCGCCCGATGTGGCAGATACTGCTCGGCGCCGCCCTGGCGGGGCTCACGCTAGTCACCCGCATCAACTTGATCTTCCTGCTTCCTCTCCTGCTGGCCTACATCTTCTGGGAGCACGGCCGGCGGGCAGGGGTGTGGGCAACGACTATCTCACTGGCGGTATTCGCGGGCGTGCACCTGGTCTTCTGGCCCGACATCCTCAAGCTGTGGGCCAAGTGGCTACCCGAGATCATCACGCCGTTCCTCTCGGCATGGCGTGAGCCGGCTTCGGTCATCCCGGCCTGGAATCCAAAGATCGGGGCATCCGGCAGGCTTGCGAGCTTCTGGCTTGGGGTCAAGCAGAATTCCGTTTTGTGGATCGGTGGGCTTGCGGCCCTGCTGATGTGGCCCGGGCGTCCGTGGGACGAAGCGGAACGCTCGACCCGGCGGAGCGCTGTCCTTCTTCTGACGCTGGCTGGCTCGCTGACCGCGTTGCATGCCTGGGCAGCCCTGGGCAATAACTACTGCGTATATTGCTTCACGAGTTACTTGGCGTTCTTCTCCCAGCTAGGCGTGGTTCTGATCGTGATCGCCGGAGCCCATTGGTACCGCCGGCTCTCCTCATTCCGAAGGATCATTGCTCTGCTCACCCTTCTCCTCGCCGGGACCTGGCTCTGGGCGCCGCACATCGAGGGTTTGGCCAAATCCTTGAGGGCCGTTCGCATCCCGCGCATGGCCAACTCGCGGCTGCTGCCTGGCATGACCACCGTAGCCGGCTTGATCAAGAACCTGCTGGACGTCAAGGCGTCCACGACCGAGCTGGTTCTGCGTGTGCTCGTTCTTGC
>JALHUE010000115.1 GCA_022866145.1 Anaerolineales bacterium
TCGCGGTCGAAGCCGAGGCCTGCACGCCACGCCGGCCTGGCGTGATTCCCCGACAGGCCGACATCCTTCGCCCGTGGTCACGGGGAGCGAGCGACCTCATCGCCTCGACCGCGCATGGGCCCGGCAGGATTTGAACCTGCGCCCAACCGGTTATGAGCCGGCCGCTCTAACCCCTGAGCTACGGGCCCTCGCTCCTGATTCTATCGCATCACGCCTGTCTCGCACGCCGGGGCCTGATTCGACAACCATCGAGCGCCGCGACTTCCTCCATCTGGATGCACGACGGTTGGCATCCCGCATCCGCGCCCGGACCTCCATGACACTCCGTCGGGATATGTCCGCAGCCGCGCAAACACACACGCCTCACTTGATGCGCGCCCTGCAGTAGTCGGCGCCGATGCCGCATCTTCATTCCGTTGCTCTTCAGGGACGCGGCCTGCCTGCAGACGGCCGCGAGGCGGCCTCCGCCCGCCGCGCGAAAGAGACCCCTCTGGGCCTTGCATTCCTGGCAAAGATTGTGTAGATTGCACACTATCCTGCAAATTGAGGTGGCACGATGGCAGTCAAGAAAGCAAAGAAGACCGTGAAGAAGACCACCAAGAAAGCTGCACCGAAGAAGAAGGCCGTGAAGAAGACCACCAAGAAGGCTGCACCGAAGGCGAAGAAGACCGTGAAGAAGACGGCTCCGAAGGCCAAGAAGGCCAAGAAGGCCAAGAAGACCGTCAAGAAGGCCAAGTAGTCGCCTGCTTGAGCAGAAGGCCCGGCCGGAACGATCGGCCGGGCCTTCTGCTTTAAGTTTCGACGATCAAACCAATCCCAATCCGATTCTCACCGACGCTCGCACGAAGCTTCGCATCATAGACAGGAAGTTACGGAAACGAAAACTGCACAATCGGCCTCTCGGCCCAATGGAGAGTTCAGAGCGGGCGACGGGATTCGAACCCGCGAATGACAGCTTGGAAGGCTGTTGCCTTACCCCTTGGCCACGCCCGCGTAGATCCCTTGCAGACCTAGGAAACGAGTTTCAAGCCTCTCCGTACGACGCTTCCCGGATAATTCTACCGCGCTCCCTCGCCGATGTCCCTGCTGGTTCTGGCTGTGGAAACCCGCTTCCAGCCTGACTGCCAGCTTGGCGCCTGCAGCAGGCTGTAGAAGAACCATCACGATAGAGGAATTGGCATAGGTTGGGGTTTGGGCTTTGCCCAAACCCCAACCTATGCCGTTTTCTCCTTGTTGCTGTGCGTTTTTCCGCAGGCTCCTAGGCCCACCATTCGGATCAAGCGAATCCTGCGCTCAACTCGGGATCGGCTGAGGTCCACGGCGCTTCGAAGGAGGATGGGATCTAGGTTGACATCGAGGTTCGGGCGGTGCGCAATTCCCGCTCGGGGATTCGAGTCGCGTACTCAGGCGGACACTGCAGAAGACCCGATCAACGTCTGGCGCGGCGGCGCAGGAGCCTTGCAGAGGAAGGGCTCGTTCTCCCCGCCAGAGGTCACAGCACGGGCACCTCCAAGTCGTCCGAGCCCGCCGTCTTCCCCTCGACAGCGATCGAGGGTGAACCGTCGCGCCCGATCAGCTTCAGCGCCGGTCCGAGTTCGAAGTCGCCCGGGATGGCGCGGGCTGCGCCGGACTGCACCCGTTTCTTGCTCCGCAGGCGGTCAACCAGCGCCCCTCGGTCCAGCACGAACTTGTCGCTCCACACTCGGCCGCGACGCTCGTAGGCCTGTACCCACTGCAGACGTCGGTCGGGCCCATAGTGGGCTGCAACCACGACGACGTCAACCCGACGGCTGGAGGAAGAGACTTTGGCTCCGGGCATCTTCATCTCCTGGCCCTGCCGTGAGCGGAGGGCGCAAGCGTGAGAAACCAGCCGCACAACTGCCGGGATCTATTGAAAGCCGATTGCGTCGAATGGGAACCATCCAGATCAAGGCTCGCGGGTCAGTCGTTGTAGTCGTGCTATCAATCCTGGTCGGGGTGGGCGGACTTGAACCGCCGACCCCCGCGTCCCAAACGCGGTGCGCTGCCAACTGCGCTACACCCCGATGCGAGGCGAGTATACCGGCCGCATCGGCCGCGGTCAAGAAGTGGGGCCCGCAGGCAAACTGCGCGACAATCGTCTCACACGCATTCGCCGGAGCGCTTGGACCGGCGAGGCCACGAGCGGGCATGAGCGAGCTACCGAGACTGTATGCCGGGCTGTACGCATCATTCCGAGCCGATCTCCCCTTCTGGAGGCGGCTGGCCTCCGCCGCCGGGTCTCCCGTGCTCGAACTCGGCAGCGGCACCGGCCGGGTGGCGGCGCATCTTGCCCGGCAGGGCTTGGCCGTCACAGGCATCGACTCGGATCCGGACATGATTGCCTGGGCGGAGCAGCACCGGCCGCCTTCGCTTCCCGCCTCCTTGGCCTACCGGCTGAGCGACATGACTCGCTTCCGGCTCCCGGATCGGTTCCGCATCGCCTTGTGTCCCTGCAATACCTTGTCCCTGCTCCCGCTGAGCCAGGCCCGGCGCTCCCTTCGCTGTGCCCGCAGGCATCTGCTGCCCGGCGGCATCTTCGCGGCCGAGCTCCCCCTCCCCCGTGACCTTCGCGCCCAGGACCTTGACCCCTCGCAACCGTTAGCGGCCTTTCGCGAACCCCAGACTCAGCGGCCGGTCCAGGTCTACGCCCGCCAGCGGTGGGATGCCGGCCGGCGGTCCGCCAACATCGAATGGCTGCTGGATGAGCTTCTGCCTGACGGCGGCGTGGTCCGTCATAGCTACTGGCAGCGCCTGCATCTCTGGGAGCCAGGAGAGATTCAGGATGCGGTCCGGGAGGCGGGTTTCGCCGGCAGCAGCCTGCTGGGAGGCTACGAGGGGGAAAAGTACGACGAGCATTCCAGGCGAATGCTCGTCGTTGCGATTGCGCCCTAGGGCGGATCCGCCGGCGGGTCAGGCCAGCTGACGAACCACCAGCATCACCTTGCCCTGGACTTCCAGCGTCTCCGGATGATCAATGTAGATCGGGGACATAGTCGGATTGGCCGGCTGCAGGCGGACTCGCGATCCTTCGCGGTAGATGTGCTTGAGGGTGGTCTCTTCCTTGTCGCTCAGCCAGACGGCGACCAGGTCGCCGTTGCGCCACTCGGTCTCGCGCTTCATCACGACGATGTCGCCATCGTTCACCATAGCGTCGATCATCGAATCGCCCTTGACCTGGAGGGCGAAAACCCCGTCGGTCGAGCTCAGCAGGTCGCGGGTGATCTCGAGAGCCTCGTCGGTGTCAAACATTGGACTGTCAGTGCCCGGCAGCGGCACCGGCTCGCTGGCGAAGATTCGGCCGATCAGCGGGACCCGGATGATGTCGGCCGCCCGCTGCCCAGCCCGGCCGATCTTGTCAGTCAACCGCAGGCCGCGGGACACGTTCTGCTGCCGATCCAGGTAGCCCTCCTCCACCAAACGATTGAGGTTGTAGTTGACGACCGAGGTTGACGAGATGCCTACGGCTCGGCCGATCTCCCGTATCGAGGGCGGATAGCCTGCCTCCTCGTGATAACGCTGAATGAACTCGAGCACGCGACGCTGGCGATCGGACAGTTTGCCCTTCACACCCACCTCCCCGGCTGCGAGGCCGCCTTCAGCCGACCCGCACGCCTGTTCGGATTCTAGCGGAACATTCGTTCTATGTCAAGCCGGACCCGTGTCCGGCCGATGGGGAGGGCGCCCAACGGTGGTCCGGGCGAATTGCCGAGGTCGGGCGGCCTCAGTAGAATTGAAGGCACCTGGATCAGGGAAGGGCGGGATGGACGAACTCCGGCTGCGTATCCTCACCGATGGAAAGAACCTCGGCAACGGCATCCTCAAGGTTGACGGCTTCATCAACCACCAGGTCGATCCCCGCCTGATGGACGCCTGCGGCCGGGCTCTAGCCGACCTGTTCTCTTCGCTGGGCGCGACCAAAGTCCTGACGGCGGAGATATCGGGGATCGCGCCCGCGCTGACCACGGCCTTTCATCTCGGCCTGCCGGTGGTATATGCCCGCAAGACCAAGCCCATCACGATGCCGGATCAGATCTACCTGACACTCGCCCCGTCCCACACCAAA
>JALHUE010000116.1 GCA_022866145.1 Anaerolineales bacterium
CGTAGCCGGCGGTCGCCAGCGTGAGCTCGATCAGCCCAAGCGTGTCCGGTTCGTCGTCCACAACCAGGATTCGTTTGGCCATGCTCTTGCTCCCCTGGGGCAATTGTATACCCCAACCGCGCCGGCGGCGACGGCCAGGGGTTGGCGGGTGGGGAGCAGGCGTTGGGGTGGGAATCCGAAGGGTGCTCGGGTTCGTTTCGGGGAACTGGCTCTGTGCGACTTACACGACCAGCTGCAGTGGGTGCTCGATCCGCTGCCGCAGGGCCTGCATGAACCGCGCCCCTTCGGCGCCATCGGTCACTCGGTGGTCGGCGGAGAGCGTGACCTTCATGCGCCATCCGGGGATGACAGCCCCCTCATGCACAACCGGAACCTGCCGCACGGCGCCAACCGCCAGGATGGCGGCTTCGGGGGGATTGATGATGGCGGCGAAGTGCTCGATCTCGTACATCCCCAGGTTGGAGATCGTGAAGGTCGCGCCTTCGATGTCTTCGGGGCGCACCCGTCCTTGGCGCGCCCGAGCGACGATCTGGCGAATGCTCTCTGCCAGCTCGGCCAACGGGCGGCGATCCGCATCGCGGGCGACCACCGTCAGCAGTCCATTGTCGGTGGCAACCGCCAGCCCGATGTGGATCTCGCCGTGGCGCAGGATGCTCTCGCCTTCCAGTGAGGCATTGAGGGCGGGGAACTCGCGCAGCGCCAGGGCGGCCGCCTTGACGATGAAATCGTTGATTGAGAGCTTCTCCGGCTCCGGCAGCAGGGCGTTGAACTCCACCCGCAGATCCATCAATGGACCCGCATCCAGGTCGCTGGTCAGGTAGAAGTGCGGCGCCAGCTGCTTGGAGGTTTGCATGCGGCGCCCGACGGCGCTGCGCAACTTAGTCAGAGCGACCCGCTCTGTCTGCAGGGCCGCCGCTGGGGTCCGGCCCGGGGCGTCTTGCCGCCGGGTGGTGCCGGCCGCGGCCGCTTCGACATCCCGTTTGGTAATCCGGCCTCCAGGCCCCGATCCGGCAAGGCTCGCCAGCGGCAATCCGCGCTCGGCGGCCATGCGCCGGGCCAACGGCGAGGCCTTGGCTGCCGCCCAGGCCGCTGGAGTGGGTGGGATCGGCATCTGGCCGGCGGGCGGCGGCGCGGCAGCAGCAGGCGGCGGGGCGGCAGCCGCTCCGGCCTCGGCGAGCAGGGCCGCCAGGTCGATAGGCTCGTCGGCCGTTCCGATCACCGCGATCGGCGTGCCAACCGGTACGCTGGTCTTCTCGGCCACCAGCAGGCCGCGCAGCACCCCACCGGTGGTCGCTTCAACTTCGACCGTGGCCTTGTCGGTCTCGATCTCGGCCAGGATCTCGCCCTTCTCGACAGCCTCGCCCTCGCGCTTCACCCAGCGTACGAGCAGGCCTTCGGCCATATCGAAACCCAGCTTGGGCATCGCCACCACCGTCGGCATCACAGCACCGCCTTCACAGCCGCAATAACATCGTCCTCTTGCGGCAGAGCCATTTGTTCCAGGTGCCGGTTGTAGGGAAGGGCAACTTCCTTCTGGCCGACGCGTCGGATCGGTGCGTCGACGTAGTCAAAGGCCTGCTCGTACAGGCGGGCCGCAACCTCGGCCCCGATCCCGTACGACAGCCAGCCTTCTTCGGCGATCACCGCCCGATTGGTCTTCTGGAAGGACTTCACGATCGGCCCCATGTCCAGCGGGCGCAAAGTGCGCAGGTCGATGACCTCGGCCTCGATTCCTTCCTTGGCCAGCTTCTCGGCCGCCTGCAGCGACACCTGCAGCATCTTGGAGTACGAGACGATCGTCACATCCTCTCCAGTCCGCTGGACCTTGGAGACGCCGATCGGCTCAGTGTAGTCTCCCTCCGGGACCTCGCCGCGCACCTGGTACAACGTGGCGTGCTCGATGAACAGCGTCGGCTGGCCGCTGCGGATGGCGGACTTGAGCAGGCCCTTGGCATCGGCCGGGGTTCCGGGGGCGATCACATTCAGGCCGGGAAAGTGGGCGAAGACCACGTCCGGGGTTTGTGAGTGGGTCGCGCCCAGCTGACGCCCTCCGCCGCCGACGGCGCGGATCACAACCGGTACGCTCATTTGTCCGCCGAACATAGGCCCGAGCTTGGCAGAATGGTTGACAATCTGGTCCATGGCCAGGAAGGCGAAGTTGATGGTCATCAGCTCGGCGACCGGTCGCAAACCGGCCAGGGCGGCTCCGTTAGCCGCTCCGACAATCACGCCCTCGGCAATCGGGGTGTCGCGCACCCGCTCCGGGCCGAAGTGATCGTAGAACCCCTTGGTGACCGCATAGGTGCCTCCCCACACGCCGACCTCTTCGCCCAGGATGAACACGCGGGGGTCGCGCTCCATCTCTTCCCAAAGCGCCTGTGAGATCCCTTCCCGCATTGTCAGCACGGCCATGGCTCACCTCACCTGCGCCTGGTATTCCGGGAAGACCAGTTCGGGCCCCGGCTCCGGGCTTTCCTCGGCGAACCGAATCGCGTCCGCCACTTCCTCTTCGGCACTGGACTCCAGGACCTCGAGTTCCTGGGCCTTGGCGGTCTTGCCTTCGATCAGATGTCGCCGGAAGACACCGATCGGGTCATCCTCCTGCCACTTCTTGATCTCATCGCTCGTGCGGTACCGCTCCGGGTCGCCCATCGAGTGGCCGCGGAACCGGTAGGTCGCGATCTCCAGCAGGTACGGCCCCTTGCCGCGCACCTGCTCCAGGGCGTTCTCCGCCGCCCGCCGCACTTCGAGCACATCCATGCCTTCAACCCGGTTGTTTGGCATCCCATAGCCGTCAGCCTTCTGGCGGATCTCGCTGACCGCCGACGCCCGCTCCACAGCGGTGCCCATCCCGTACATGTTGTTCTCGCACACCCATAGCACGGGGAGCTTCCAGACCATCGAAAGATTCAAGGACTCGTGGAAGTACCCGATGTTCGTGGCGCCGTCGCCGAACATGCAGATCGTGACCGCCGGGTTGCGCTGCATCTGATCGGCCAGAGCCAGGCCGGTGGCCAGCGGCAGGTGGGCTCCGACGATGGCATGCCCGCCCCAGAAGTTGCGGCGGACATCCGCCAGGTGCATCGATCCTCCCATGCCCTTCGAGCAGCCGGTGACTTTGCCGAGCAGTTCCGCCATCACCTCTTGGACGGGAATGCCGCAGGCGACAGCGACCCCATGGTCACGGTAGGCGGTGATCACCCGGTCTTCCGGTCTGCGAGCCGAGATCAGCCCCGTGCAGACCGCCTCCTGGCCGATGTACAGGTGCAG
>JALHUE010000117.1 GCA_022866145.1 Anaerolineales bacterium
GATGCTCACGGGCTGGGTGCTGCCCCCGGCGGTCGCAGCCGGGATCGGCCTCAGCCTGCCCGTGGCGATTTGGGCGGCGGCTGGGTATGCGCGCCACGCCACCGCCTTGCCGAGCTCTATGCCCATGGTCGTCGGGATGCTTGGCGCCACGGCGGGCTGGTTCTTGTACGGGGTCGCCTAGGCCCAAACCCCCCTGGCCCCTGGGGCGCAGGCTGCGGGGATGGCCCGTCGTGAACCGGTGCGTGTCTTTGACTCCCGTCAGGTCCGTTCTAGAATCCATCCCGGCAGTCCATCACTCTCGGTTCCCAGCATAGGGAAGGAGCACCCATGTCGCTCGCCACGGATCTGCTTGCCCCCGTTCTCCGCGCAGGACTGACGTTCCTCAGTCGCCGTCGGCTGCCTTTGATCGAAGGCGAGATCCGCCTAGCCGGCCTACACAGCCCGGTCGAGGTGATCCGGGATCGATGGGGCGTTCCGCACCTCTTCGCCGATGACCCGCACGATGCATTCTTCGCTCAGGGTGTGGTCCATGCCCAGGATCGTCTCTGGCAGATGGAGCTCAATCGGAGGACCGCCAACGGCAGGCTGAGCGAGCTGTTCGGTGAGATCTCGCTCGATACCGATCGCGCCGTGCGCACATTCGGTTTCCGGCGCCTTGGGGAGGCTGATTGGCAGGCCGCCGGTGCGGACCTGAGAAGCGTCCTCGAGGCCTACGCCGAAGGCGTCAATGCAACCCTCGCCTGCTCGGCGGCTCGCATGCCGATTGAGTTCACGCTCCTCGGCTGCCATCCGGAGCCATGGACTCCGATCGACAGCCTGGCCTTCAGCCGGGTGATGATCTGGCAGCTGTCGCATGCCTGGTACGGCGAGATCCTGCGCGCCAAGTTAATCGAGGCTGTGGGAGAAGAGCGGGCCGCCGCCTGGGAGATCCATCCGCCTCTAGGTAACCCGATCATCCTGCCGGAGGGGATCGAGTTCAATCGGCTGGGGGAGGACGGCAGACTAACTGCCGGGCGGGGGCCGTTCTTGCATCGGGGGCTGGGCAGCAACAACTGGGCGGTAGCCGGCTGGAAAACCGACACCGGAATGCCCTACTTGTGCAACGACATGCATCTGCCGCTGGGAGTGCCCTCGCTGTGGTACGAGGTGCACCTGATGGCCCAGGGCATGAATGTCTCCGGCGTCTCGATCCCGGGAATGCCGCTCGTCCTAGTCGGCCACACCGACCACATCGCCTGGGGCATAACGCTTGCCTACACCGACTGTGAGGACCTGTACGCCGAGGAGTTTGATCCCGAGATCCAGGGTCGCTACCGGTTCGGCGAAGGCTGGCGTCAAGCCGACATCATCCCAGAACCGATCGGCGTCAAGGGGCGGGACGATCCCCACATCGAGGAGGTCGTCGTAACCCATCATGGGCCGGTGATCTCCGATGTTGTCGGGCATCCGGAGAAACGCTTGGCCGTGCAGTCGATGGCCCTGCGCCCATGCCCGGCGGTCGAGGGTTGGCACCGTCTGAACCTGGCCCGCGGCTGGGATGACTTCGTCGAGGCGGCCCGGTTGATCGAGGCGCCGCAGCTGAGCGTGGCATACGCCGATACAGAGGGCAATACCGGACTCTGGGTCACCGGGAAGGTACCGGTGCGAGCGGCTGGCAAGGGAATGGTGCCGGCGCCGGGCTGGAGCGCAGACCACGAGTGGATTGGCGAGGTTCCCTTCGAAGCCATGCCTCACGCCCTCAACCCGCAGCGCGGCTTCGTGGCAACCTCCAACGACCGGCTGGTGCCGGACGACTATCCGCACTTCCTCGGCAGCGTGTGGATGAACGGCTATCGCAACCGGCGTATTTCCGAAGTCCTGAGCAGCAAGGATGTCTTGGGCGTTGAGGACTTCAGACGCCTACATGTGGACTTCACCTGTCCCCCGGCCCTGGAGTTCGTCCGCAGCCTGGAGGGCCTGACGCCGACCTCGGAAGAGGCCGAGCTGGCGCTCGAGCTCCTGCGGGGATGGGATGGGGTGTTGTCGGCGGATTGCACAGCCGGAACGGTGTACGAAGTCACCCGCTATCATCTGGTGCGCAATCTGCTCGAGCCGGCGGTCGGCGAGAGGCTGACCCTGCAGTTGATGGGGCAGGGTTTCCACCCGCTGCTGATGCCCGCCAATGAGTTCTTGGGGCACGACACGGCCGCAACGTTGCGCCTGCTGGAGGCGCCGGAGAGCTGGTGGATGACTCAGGCCGGAGGGCGGCAGGCCGTGCTGGAGAAGAGCCTGAAACAGGCCGTCCTGTGGCTGCGCCAGACGCTGGGGGCGGCGCCATCCGGCTGGGGCTGGGGGAAGATCCACCGGGCGGTCTTCCCGCATGCCATGGGCCTGCAGAAGCCGCTAGATCGCGTCTTCAACCGGGGCCCGTTTCCCATCGGGGGCGACGCCGACACGCCGTGCCAGACGGCATTCAATCCGGCCCTCCCCTACGACAACACGAGCTGGGCGCCCGGGTTCCGCCAGATCGTCGACCTGAGCGATCTGTCGAAGTCCCTGATCATCCATCCGCCGGGGCAATCGGGTCAGCTGGGCAGCCGGCATTACGACGACCTGGCAAGCCTGTGGATCCGGGGCGAGTATCATCCGATGCTGTGGACCCGCGCCCAGATCGAGGGCGAGGCCGAAGGCCATTTGCACTTGACACCCTGACGTCGTCCTCAGTCGCCTGACGAGCGCGAGTTCGAATCCGAGGGACTGTCACGAGGATGTGATGGGCGCTAGCCGCTTCGTTGCCGCCATCGATCAAGGAACGACAAGCACTCGCTGCATGTTGTTCGACCGACTAGGCGCGGTGGTGGCAGCGTCCCAATTGGAGCACACGCAGATCTACCCGCGCCCCGGCTGGGTGGAACATGACCCGCTCGAGATTTGGGAGCGTACCCAGCAGGTGATCCGCCGCTCACTCGAGGCGGCCGGCGTCCAGGGCGCCGAGATCGCCGCCGTCGGCATCGCCAACCAGCGTGAAACCACGATCGTATGGGACCGCCTTACAGGCCGTCCCTTCGGCAACGCTCTGGTCTGGCAGGACACCCGGACGGCGGACCGGGTGGCTGCCCTGGCGGAGCAGGGCGGCCCGGACCGATTCCGGGCGATAACCGGGCTGCCGCTCGCAACGTATTTCTCTGCCAGCAAGATCCGCTGGATTCTGGACAACGTGGAGGGGGCCCGGGGGGGGGCGGAAGAAGGGACAGCCCTCTTTGGCACGGTCGACAGCTGGTTGATCTGGTGGTTGACGGGTGGGCCGCAAGGCGGAAGTCACGTGACCGACGTCACCAATGCCAGTCGAACGCAGCTGATGAGTCTGCGCAGCCTGGCATGGGATCCCGCCATCCTCGAAGTGATGGACATCCCGGAGCGGATGCTGCCGAAGATCGTGGCCTCGAGCGATCCCATTCCCTGGGGCTACACGCGGCTCGATGGGCCGTTCGGAGCCGCAATCCCCGTCTGCGGCGACCTCGGAGACCAGCAGGCCGCCCTGGTCGGCCAGACGTGCTTCGCCCCGGGAGAGGCCAAGAACACCTACGGCACGGGCTGTTTCATGCTGCTCAACACGGGGACCGAACCGGTCCCTTCGACCAGCGGGCTGCTGACGACCGTCGGCTACCGATTCGGCGCCAAGCCGGCGGTGTATGCGCTCGAAGGCTCAATCGCCATTGCCGGCGGATTGGTGCAGTGGCTCCGAGACAACCTCGGTCTGATCGGGTCCGCCGGTGAGGTAGAAGCACTTGCCCGGACGGTCGAGGACAATGGAGGCATCTACTTCGTGCCGGCGTTCTCGGGTTTGTTTGCACCGCACTGGCGGGCCGACGCCCGCGGGGTTCTCGTCGGCCTGACGCGCTACGTCAACAAGGGCCACATCGCTCGAGCCGCCCTGGAAGCGACTGCTTTCCAGACCGTCGAAGTGCTCGAGGCGATGGAGAAGGACTCCGCAGTCCATCTGCAGTCGCTCAAGGTCGATGGTGGGATGGTCCAGAATGAGCTGCTGATGCAGTTCCAGGCTGATGTCCTGGGTGTGCCCGTGATCCGCCCGAGGATTGCCGAGACCACGGCGCTGGGCGCGGCCTACGCCGCCGGCCTGGCAGTCGGTCTCTGGGAGACCGAGGCCGACCTGCGCAAACAATGGTCTGCGGACCGAGTCTGGACGCCGGCCATGCCCGAGGGTCAGCGGGAGCAACTGTTGCGAGGCTGGCGAAAGGCGGTCGAGCGCTCGCTCGACTGGGTGGAGTAGACGGCAGCGTCAGCCGTCGATGGAGAACGAGGCCGCCTGTCCGGCAAACCCGAACATCTGCGGGAAGCGCATCACGAGACCACGATCGTCACTGTTCACCAGGAACAGCAAGAACCCCGATCTGGATTTCCCGCCCGTGAGCTCGCCGGACTCGAACGCCCTGCGCACTCCGGAGACCACGATCTCTGAGTGGTACGAGTTGCCCTGCGAGCCTTCCGCCCCGAAGTCTGCGGTAGTCAGGCTGCAGGCCTGGTCGGATGGCAGGTTACAGGTGGCCGTCACATCCACGGCGACGAATTCCTTCCCCCGGTCTGGCTCCGAGTAGAAGCTGGCGTCATCGGCAATATGATTGGCCGGCCGGATGACATTGGTGACGGACAGCGTCACGTTGCCGATCGTCTGGCTCGTCCCGATGGGGACTGGAGACGAGGGTTGCCAGGCCTGGACGTCGATCGAAGGAACCACGGCCGTGCCCATGGGGATGGGTTCGCCGATGCTGCCGAGAGCGTCGCTGGCTCCCGAGCACGCCATCGTGGTCGCTAGCAGGGCGACGGCCGCGAGCTGGAGAGGGACTGTCGTGGTTTGCATCGACTCGCCTCCCTCCAGTATTGTGCCCCGGATGCCTCGCCAGGGCAACCGATCGCGGATGATCGGCGAGGGTTGTCCGTCCGCTCGTGCCGGCGAACTCGGACCTGCCTTTCCCCTGATTGGGCAGCCTCCAGTTCGGCGCCCGGGGGGGACGGCGGGCGGATTGACCGGCCCTCGTAGCCAGGCACTGTGACAGCCGTCAGGGCACCCCAGAGGTAGCCCGCATCTGGTGCCGGCACCATCAGGGTTGTCAGGCCGTTGAGTCAGGGCCATTGGCGTACAGCCGGGGCCGCCGACCTCATGATGGTGGCACTTGACAGCCACCCCCATGGACTGCAAGTGCAGCACCATCTCCGCGCCTAGGTTGTACAAATGGTCTTTGGGGGGGATGGCGTGGTAGCCCCCATGGGGCGGGATCAGGTGTCCATGCCCGCCCGGGCTCGAACGCCAGGCCGCCTCGCGGCTTTCGAGGCGATAGGCGGCGCGGTTGACTTCGTTCTACAAGGAAACCTGGTCGAACACACCAAATTCATGTTCCGGCCCCCAGCGGGACTCGTCCGCCACTTCCGTTTCCCGCAGGTTGTCGTGCGCCCGTCGGGGATTAGTCCGCGGATCCCGAGCGAAGGGCTGCCTGCTGTCGGCCTCGAAGGCCGAGCAGATGAAGCTCGGGGTGGGCATTTCCCAGAAGGGATCCCGGAAGGCGCATGCCAGGTCCGGCAGCTCGACTATGTCGCCAGCCTTGACGGACTTGAGCCCGACCGAGGAGCCGTCGAACCCAAGCCTATCGCGCAACAGGGGGCTCGTTGAACTCACCGGCTGGAACGCTCACATACCGCCAGCGCCCCCACAGGTCGCTGAACTCCAGATCGACCATCTGGGTCTGGTTCTCACGCAGATAGGCTTGGGCTTCGGCGAATGAGGTGATCATCGTGGCCTCCTCCGGCGTCGAAGATCGAAACCGGGTTCAAAGGTGCAAGCGGCGGGACCGACGACAACGGCAGACCGGTGGTCGGTCGCGACCGACTAGCCGAGGATGCTCCTCGAGGGCGTGACAACGGGAGGAGACGGCGGCACATGGAAACGCCCCGCAAGCGGGGCGTTGCTGTTCGCGGCCAGCTCGCCGGCTAGGCTGCAACGATGCAATCGACGGGGCAGACCGAGACGCATTGCGGGGAATCGTAGTGGCCCTTGCATTCGACGCAGGTGCTGGCGTCAATGACGTAGATCGTTTCGCCCAGCGAAATCGAGGTTGTGGGGCACTCTGTCTCGCAAGCGGCACAAGAGATACATTCGTCAGTAACCCGCATTGCCATGTCTCATCCCTCATCAAGGCAGGATCGGTTCCCTTCCAAACGTAGTGCACGATCGACCGAGGCGGGATAGACGAAACTAACCTGATTCCCATGTCAAGGTCACATCTCCCAGCGGGCTGCGCCGCGGCCGAGGCGGGGCGGCGGACGCCCAGCACCTGCACCGGAGGGCGACGGGCAAGCGCGGCCAAGTCCAGCCGAAAGGCGGCGCCCTCCGCCGGGCGAGAGCTCAGATGGCGTTCGCTCAATGCGGACCGGCCGGGCTGGTATCCTGCCCGGACTCATCCCGCCCGCGCACGAGGAGAGGCCACGCATGTCGACGAAATCCGACTTCACGCTGGAAGAATGGGCCGCCATGCCGATTGCGCCCTACCTTGCTGGAATGCTGATCATCGTGTCGGACTTGAACCTGGGCTTCATCAGCGAGATCGGGGCATAGACTCAGTCCGCCAACGGGACCGTGACCGGCAGCCAGAGCGAGCTCTTGCAGGAGATCGCTTTGGAAGCCGTCTTCCCAGAGAAGCAGGACCAGATCCGACCGAAGATTGAAGCACTCAAGCAGGAACGCGGTCCGGCCGTTCTCACAGCGGCGCTGCAGGCCGAGGTCGTGCGTTCAGCCGATGCGGTTTCAGTCAGGTCAGCGCAAGGTGGAGGCGCCTACCGCAGGTGGCTCGTGTACCTAGCCGAGCCGAAGGCGGAGGGATCCAAAGAGGGTGGGTTTCTGGGGATCAACCCCGTCCGGGTGAGCGAAGAAGAGAGCGCGATGCTGGCCCAACTACGATCGGCGCTCGGCGTCCCTGCCCCCGGAGCATCCTTGCCCCGGAAGCATCGCGCCCCGCCCAATCCGACGGGGGCGCCTTCCCCTGACGACGGCGGCCCGAGGGGCGAAGGGCCCTTGGGCGGGGGGCGGGCGCCGGGGAGGCTTCTGCCTTTGGGACCCGGACGCCTGTGAGACGGCGCATGCGCCAGGTGCAGACCGCAGGGCCAATGGGTTCGAAGCGGTTCGCTAGCCCGCGGAAGGGCTAGCCACGGCCAAGCTCGAGTAGGGTCTACTCGTAGGCCAGGACCTCGCGGATGGTCAGACGGGCGGCGTTGCGCGCCGGCAGCACGCTGGCCAGGGCGGAGAGGGCCAGCACCAGCAGCAGCCAGAGTCCAAAACCGGCGGCAGTGAACCGCACGTCGATCATCGAATTGAATATCGCCAGGCTGAGGATGTAAGACAGCAAGTAGGTGATCGGGAAGGCCAGCGCAACTGCCAGCAGCCAGGACATACCCCCCACAACCACCCCTTCGACGACGACGGTCCGGATCACTTCCTTGTCGTCGGCGCCGATCGAGCGCATCACGCCGATCTCGCGCGTTCGCTCCAGCACGTTCATGCTCATCGACCCGGCGAGGCCCATGCTGCCGACCAGGGCAGTCAGAACGGCCATGACCAAGAGGAAGGCCACCAGGATGTCCAAGCTCTCGGAGGCGGTCTGCAGCATGGATTTTCCGGTGCGCGCCTCGCGGACGTGGTAGTTCAGGCTGCGGAAATGCTCGTCCAGGCGGCGGCTCACCGTCTCCTGGAAGGCGGGGTCGTGACGGTCGGTCACCACCCGGAACGAGATCGAGCGGTTGGGAAGATCGGTTAGGCGCGAGATGTACTCGTAGGTGCCGTAGGCGATCGTACCCTGCTGATTGGTGAACTCGAAGATGCCGACGACCGTCCAGTCGTCCTCCCGCCCGTCGACTTTCATGCGCAGGCTGTCCCCCGGCTTCAGGTCGGGGAACCTGTCCAGGATGCCCTCCGCCAGGGCGATCGCCTGCTCGTCGCCAGGCTGCACCCAGCGCCCGGCCAGGAGCGTCGGGGCGACCAGCTGACTCTCCGCCGGCGGCGCCAGGATCGTCAAGTTCTCCGCCGTTGTGTCATCCGGGTAAAGGACCTCGGCGGTGGTGAAGGCCCAACCTTCGATGGAGGTCACACCTGGGACTTCGAGCGCCTCCTGCTGCACCCGCTGCACCCGATAGGGCTGCTCGAAGTCGAGGGTGACATCCGCCAGGAAGTAGCGGCCGATCTGGCCGACGTAGTCGTGGAGCGTCGTGCGGACATTGAACACGGCGATGAAGATCGCGCCGCCCATCGTCAGGGTGAACAGGGTGAGGGCCAGGCGGCCGCGTCGGCGGAAGGTGTTGCGCAAGGAGATGAGCAAAGGGCGGGGCACCTGCAGGCTTCGGCGCGCCGCAAGCTCAACCAGTCGGCGTCCCCGGCTCTGCAGCCCGCGGCCCCGGCCGGAATCGCCCGCCTGAGTCGAAGGCTGAAGGATGTCGTTGCTCAACGCCCGCTGGACGGTAATCCGCGAGCCCTTGCGCACTGGAACGAGGCCTACGAGCAATGGGATCGCCAGGCCGACGACGATCTGAACGGCAAAGGCCTGCGGCACCACCCGATAACCTTGCAAGCCAAAGTTCACCTTGTCGGCGATGAAGGCTGCCAGGCCGTAGGCTGCCTGGGCGCCGAGGGGAACGGCCAACGCCAGCGCCAGCAAGCAGTAGGCGATGATCAAAGCCACGTACAGCAAGACGATCTGCCCGGGGCGTCCACCGACAAGTTTGATCACGCCGATGTGGCGTAGATGCTGAGTCAGCAGGGCGTTGAGGGTGTTGGCGATCAGCGATCCGCTGAGGAAGAGCACCAGGACGCCGAGCGCCAGCAAGATCCCCAGGATCCCCTGGACGGTGGAGGACATCGGGTGCTCCGCCGACTTGGAGGTCTGGGTCCGGCTTACATCAACGCCATTGCTCTCCAACTTGTCCTTGATTTCTGCGCCCATCTGCCTCAGCCGTCCGCTGTCGTTGGCCCCGTCGGAAAGCACAACGAACATCCGGTTCAACGACTCGGGCTGGTGAAGGTAGGGCAGGGTGTCGGCGGCGATGTAAGCCAGGGGCGGAGCGAGGAAATCGCCGGCACCGGTTGTCGGATCCTGCACCACGCCCGCCACCCGCAGCGAACGGACGTTGCCGTCCGGCAGTTCGACGTTCAGGTCCTCGCCGGGACCCAGTCCGAGCGTCTGCATAGCCTTGCGCTCGAGCACGATCTGCTTCTTGCCGGCCGCCGCCGAGCCCGCGATCGGGTGGAGCAGGTTGATCCGGACCTCGTCGAAATCGTCGATGGCAACGATATCAAGCGCAGTCCAGGCGCTCCCTTTCGGCGGTCGGACGCGGGCGCTGAACACCCGCCGGCCCTCGGCATCCAGGACGCCGCGC
>JALHUE010000118.1 GCA_022866145.1 Anaerolineales bacterium
ATCTACGCCGGCGATGGCAACCGTCTGAGCCTGGCGGCGACCTTTCCCCAGCTGCGGGAGACCGAGCTCAGGTATGGCAGCCTGACCCGCGGGATGCTCCATGCCCTTCGGGACAACGGGAAGGGACATCAGCCGGCGCAACGTCGCCCGGCATCCGCCTTCCTCACACCCAGGACCGGCCTGGCGGAAATCATCGAGGCCCTCGAACGGCGGCTGGCGGGGGCAGATGTTCGCAAGGGCACGGCCGCCGTCAGGGTAGAGCCGTTGCCGGGCGAGGGCTACCGCGTCCGTCTCGCCGGGCGGGACTGGATCGAAACATCATCGGTCATTCTGGCGACGCCGGCCTTCGTCAGCGCACAACTGGTTGAGGGTCTCGATGCTCGGATGGCCGCCGACCTGGAGAGCATCCCGTATGCCTCGACGGCGACGGTCTCGCTGGCCTTCCCCCTCTCCGCCATCCCGCGCGCTTTGGACGGCTACGGTTACATTGTCCCCCAGGCGGAGGGCCGGCCGATCCTGGCGTGCACCTGGACCTCGACCAAGTTTCCCCATCGTGCGCCGGATGGATTCGCTCTGATCCGGGCCTTCATCGGCCGGGCGGGCAAGGAAGACCTACTGGAGGCCGACGACCAGGCACTGGTGCATGTGGTGCGGACCGAGCTCGAACAGGTGATGGGCGTGCGAGCTGCGCCGATCCTGCAGCGGGTCTTCCGTTGGCCCCAGGCGATGCCGCAGTACATCCTCGGGCACCCGGACCGGCTCGCAAGCATCGAGCGGGGTCTGCACGCCCATCCAGGGATGCAACTTGCCGGGAGCGCATACCGGGGCATCGGGCTTCCAGATTGCATCGCTTCAGGCGAAGCGGCTGCTACAGCAGCCCTGTCCCATGTTCAGAGTATGGAAAGGGAACGCAGCCGATGAAGACCACCCGTTCCGAGTTGCTGTTCCGTGAAGCACAACAAGTCCTGCCTGGTGGTGTCGACTCGCCCGTCCGAGCCTTTCGGGCAGTCGGGGGAACGCCTCGCTTCATCGATCACGCCAGTGGCGCGTACCTCCACGACGTCGACGGCAACCGGTTCATCGACTACGTGCTCTCATGGGGACCGTTGCTCCTCGGCCACGCACACCCGCAGGTCGTCCAGGCGATCGCCGAGGCGGCGGCGCGCGGCACCAGCTTCGGCGCGCCTAGCGAGCTCGAGACCGAGCTGGCAAGGTCGATCCAGGCGTTCATGCCCGGGATGGAGATGCTGCGTTTCGTCAACTCCGGAACCGAAGCGACCATGTCGGCCTTGCGCCTGGCGCGCGCCTACACAGGTCGAGACAAGATCGTGAAGTTCGAAGGCTGTTACCACGGTCACGCAGACATGCTGCTGGTGAAGGCCGGCTCGGGGGTTGCCACCTTGGGGTTGCCCGATTCCCCGGGCGTCCCTGCCGCTGTGGCCGCCGACACGCTGGTCGCACCATTCAATGATCTCCGGGCAGTGGAGAAGATCTTCGAGGCATCAGCCGGTGAAATTGCGGCGATCATCATCGAGCCCGTCGCCGGAAACATGGGTGTGGTGCCTCCAGCAGAGGGCTTCCTGCAGGGGCTGAGGCGCCTGGCGGAGGCATCCGGGTCAATCCTGATCTTCGACGAGGTCATGACCGGATTCCGTGTCCATCCGGGCGGGGCGCAGACGCTCTTTGGGGTGAGGCCCGACCTGACCACGCTGGGCAAGGTCATCGGTGGTGGTCTGCCCGTCGGAGCCTACGGCGGCCGCAGGGATATCATGCAGATGGTGGCGCCGTCGGGTCCCGTCTACCAGGCCGGCACGCTATCAGGCAACCCTATGGCCATGGCGGCCGGAATCGAGACGCTCAGGCAAGTCCGTTCACCGGGTGTGTGGGAAGCGCTCGAGAAGCACGCCGCCACATTGGAAGAGGGGCTGCGCGAAGCTGCCGCGAAGGCGGGTGCCCCTGTTGTTCTGAACCGGATGGGGACGATGTTCACCACCTTCTTCACGGATCACGCAGTAACCGGGTGGGAGACGGCGAAGGCCTCGAACACAAAGCAATACGGAGTGTTCTTCCATGCCATGCTCGAGGGCGGCGTGTATTTGGCCCCCTCACAATTCGAGGCGGGCTTCCTCTCGACCGCCCACGGGGCCCAGGAGATCGAGGCGACCGTGGCCGCCGCGGAACAGGCCTTCCGGAAGGTCCGAACTGACTAGACGCTTGGGGAGAGCGAGTTTCTCGCTCGGGCCAGGGTCGCCAACACGTGGACGATCTTCATCGGCGGGCAGTCACTTCGGGGCAC
>JALHUE010000119.1 GCA_022866145.1 Anaerolineales bacterium
GAACGAACCGGGGCAAGGGACGAACATGCGCTGGTGGGGTTCCAGCGCCGATGCGCGCCGACGGCGATCGCAGACGATGACCTTGGACGATCCGATGGAGGGCGCGGGCAACGACGAGCCGCACGCGGACATCCCCGGAAGGCTGCGCCTCCACCGCCCGCCTATTGCTGAAGCACCCCTTTGCGACTATCCTTGTCCGCAATTCATCTCCCCATCTTGAGTTCGACAGGATGTGCGACATGCGCAAGTGGATCTCGCCCCTCGCCGGCTGCTTCATCCTATGGGCAGGGGTGGCAGCCTGCCAGGGTCAAGCCACCCAGACCTCCCCTGCCGACCAGCCCTCTCGCGCTGCAGGTGTTGAGACACCCGCCGCCCGCTCAACCACCTCGGCCTCCTCCGCCGGGACGCCTTCCCTGGCGCCGTTCGCCGTCGACCTGACTCTGCCATTTGCCTTTGCCACGCCTCAGCCTTGGTCGCCTCAGGCCTACGCCGGCACCCCGATCGCCTTGCCGGTGGACCTTGCCGGTGTGGCGAATCCCCATGTCCTCGACGGACTGACGGAGGCGCAGCGCTCCTTCCTTGCCGAGAACGGGTTCGTTGTCATCCGCAGCGGGGAGCAGCAATTCAACGACATCCGCTACGGAACGGCCTTCGCCCTAGGCCAGCCGTTTTTCCGAACGACCGATGAGGCCTACCACGCCCTGCACCTGCTCTTTGATGACCTGCTCAAGGCGCTCGAGCGCCAGGTCCTGCGCCCCGAGATGGCGAGGATTCTCCTGGCAACGCGAGACGAAGTCCGGTCGTTTGCCGACGAAACAGCCGGCACCGCCCTCGAGGGCGACGTGCAGCTGGCCGAAGCGTATCTCGACGTTGCCATCCATCTCTTCGACCCGGAGGCACCCGATTCGCAGGCGCTCCCCGACCTGGTGGCACAACAGATTGATCAGATCCTGGCCGCAGGCGGTCGTGACAAGTCCGTCCTCTTCCCCGGTTTCGAGGACGACTACGGCGCCTACAAGCCCGTGGGTCACTATGCCGGTGACCCCGGGCTCGAGCATTACTTCCGCGGCCTGACCTGGCTGGGCCGAGTACACTTCCCCCTCGCCCAGGCCGACGACCCTGCTTTCCAGCCCTCACGGCTACCGCTGGTGATTACCTTGGCCCTGCGTCGGGCGGAGGCCGACGGCAAGCCGGCCTCCGAGGCCTGGGCGGATGTGCACCGCACCCTGGATTTCCTGATCGGCCCGACAGATGACGCCGGGCCGATAGAGTACGCCCAGTTGATGGACCAGGTCTACGGACCGAACGCGACGCCGCTCGCCCTCGCCGACGAAGCTCGATGGGTGGAGTTCCAAGCATCCGCCGCCGATCTTCCGGCGCCGCAGATCAATTCCATCTTCGTTGACTGGACCGCCGACCTGGCTGTCGAGAAAGGCTGGCGCTTCATGGGGCAGCGCTTCACCATGGATGCCAACATCTTCCAGAACCTTGTCTTCGACAAAGTCCTTCCC
>JALHUE010000120.1 GCA_022866145.1 Anaerolineales bacterium
CCTTCCAGGATTTCCGTCGCCCCGCCTCGAGCGAGATACCGCCCTCCATACCGTTCCAGCGTTGCCGGCGCCAGACGCATGTACTCCTGATACCGCGCCGGGTCAGTCACCTCGATGTCGACGATCACATAGGCTGCCATACCCCTCCGCCAGGCCCGAGGCCTACCCAGGTTTGCCTCGCACGACGCTCCGGCACCAAGACCGGCGCCCAGGCGGGGTCGATTCTCGGCCAACGGCCGATGCCGGCCAAGCTGCCCCAGGCGAAGGCCGTTCGATGCCCGACCCGCACAATCGCCACCCACTCGCCCGGGGGAAAGCCGTCGGCGGGCGCCGCCTGGCCGCAGCGAGGCAATCCCCGCCGGGTGACCGCCGCCTGCAGCGGTCCCCTCCAGCCTGCGCACCCTCTCCCCACAGCCGTTGCTCCCCTTCCTCTAGGTTGTCCTATACCGTATAGGTGTTGACACTTTGATCTCGCGTTTGCTTGTCACGCTTGCCTCCCCAGGGGGAAGAAGATCTCACCGGGTGTTCGGCCTCGGGTCCTGTATCCCTGATGGGAACGGCGGCGGTTGTAGAAGTCCAGGTAACGATCGAGCACAGTTTGCATAGCGGCTGCGCTGGTGAAGAACCGTCGGCGGAACTCGACACTTGCACCGCACTGCGTGCGGCGCAGTGCAGGTGTGCGCCAGAGCTCGCTGAGGATAGTGCCCTGCAATCTCTCGACGAAGCCGTTGGTCCAGGCGTGCCGAGGCTTGGTGCGAGTATGGCGGATGTCCCGCTCCGCGCAGGCCCGGTCGAAAGCTCCCCGGGATTCGTTGCCTTGATCTGTCAGGATGCGCTGGAGCGGCCAGCCGGCAGCCTGGCAAGTCGGCAAGACCCGGCCCGGTCAAGAGGCGGGTGGCGGCCTGGGCCGAGAACTCCAAGCTCACCTGAGCCACGGCGAACGAGCAAGCCGCGTCGCAGGCGGTGTATTGCCACACTTTCCCCACGCCCTTCAGCTTGCCCACGTAGAACGTATCCACACACACCAGTTCCCCAGGCTGGTTCGCCTGGATGTGCGGTGCCTGACGGCGCTGAGCGGCGGCCAGCTGGCGTCGCGTCCGTTCGGTCAACAATCCCGCTGCCTGAGCGCTGTGCGCTTCGAGCACCGCCAGACGCTCCCAGCGGGTCTGCAGCCCCATCCGCCGCAGCAGCCGGTAGATCGTGCTGGGGGCGATGCGCAGGCCGCCCTGTTCCGGACGGCGGAGCTGGTCGGCCAGCTGAACTGGACCCCAAGCGAGCCCAGCCGGCGGGGGTGCAGGCCATCCCGGCCGTAGGCCAGGTACCGCTTCCGCCAACGGTAGAACAAGGTGCGCGAGATCCCGAATTCCCGGCACGCCTGCGTCACGTTGTGCAGCTCTTGCGCCCGCGCCATGACGCGCAGACGAAACGCGTGTATGCTGTCTTCGAGGGTCATGGATGCTCCTCCCCGTCTCCCCATAAGGGGACTCTGTGCAACGGGAAGGATACGTCACATGACCCTCGTTCACTGTGTACACCTTTACGAAACAGTACACTCTAGGTCGGTCGGGCTGCGGCTTCTGGCAAATAGGGGCCCGTTGGGACTCACTGATTTCTAAGCTGGATTCAGGGGAGGCATCAATACAATTCACAAAGTCTGTCCATATGCCGCCAACCCGCTTGCCCCTGAGGATTCGGGGCCCTTAGAGGAGAATGTGCATGTCTACCCGTACCATCCTTGCGATGGGGTTGCTGATGGCGGCGCTCGCCGCCGGATGCGCGCCGGCCGCATCTCCCATCGAACCGGCCAGCCCCGAGCCCCCAGCGCCGCAGCCGACCCAAGCTCCGGTAGCAGGCGAGCCGACGCAAGCCGCCGGCGCAGCCACGTACACCTTCATCCCCGGGGAAACTGTCGCACGCTTCGTCATCGACGAGGTGCTCGCAGGCAATCCCAAGACGGTGGTCGGCGAAACGGCCGCCGTGACCGGGGAACTCACGCTGGACTTTGCC
>JALHUE010000121.1 GCA_022866145.1 Anaerolineales bacterium
CCGCTGCATCAATTCGGCCACCTCTTGGGCCGTGTCGTCGGCCGTACGATGAACCTTGTGGGCCACGCGGCCGAGATCTACGTCGAGGGCGAGATCGACAAAGCCATCGACAAAGTCGCCAATGCGCCGGCTCGAGCGGTTCAACGACAGCTGAATCCCTTGTGGAAGATCCTGGGCAGCAAGCTCGGGGGTGGGCTTACCGGATTCCTGCGCGAGCCGATCGATCGTGCCATTCAGCGCAACCTCGATCGTATCCTGAACGGTCGGCCGCACCGATCGCGCCCGCGTACGGCCGTGCCGACTGCAACGACAAGTCCCGGCACTCCAGTTCCATCCACAACGAGTGTGGGCACGCTGGCCGGATTCCAGGAATCGGATTGCGCCGTGCCCGGCTTGACCTTCGCCTCACCCACCATCGGCGACGAAGTCAACGAAGTATTCGACGGTCCCAGTCTGATTTGCGCTGCATCCAGCGAAGGTGCACATGGACTGTCGGAGTTCGCTCTCATTGGGATCACTGCCTACAAGGCGGATAAGCTGGGGGAATTCTACAAACCGGGGAGGGACAGCAATGAGGAGCGGGTGGCCCGCGCCAACGAGTGGAATGCTCTCCCTGATCTTCCCACTGCGGCCAGATACGAGATTGATCTCATCCTCAACGACGAGGACGGGTATGTCTCCATGATCACCAGCGAGTCGAACGTTTACGGTTGTTTGCTTGGAGACGGTTTTGGTACAGAGAAGATAGAGGGCAAGTATCTGGTCAACATCCAGTTCGAGTCGTGCGAACTGGGCGACGCTGCAGCTTACACCGCCGCGCTGGAAAGCCTCCGGGCGGCGGCCTTGGCCGCCATCGAGCGCGTGGAGACTGCCAGACAGAAATAGCGTGACCGCGGAGCATTCAGAAGACGCCGCAGGAATCGCTTTCTCCGGCCTGCCAATGGTAGAGGTTCACTCTGGATCGAGAACGCAAGCCAGCCTGCTTCGCTAGCAGGACCTCGGCAAGCCATTTGGCCTGAGTTGAGGGGTTTGCTGTCGGTTGAATTGCCACGGCGGGCCCACAAGAGGCCCGCTGCCGTTGCCGCACCTAGCCGCAGGCCGCGGCGTCGATGAATTGCGCGCCGCCCGTGGCCGCGGGTTTGTCCGCTGGTGCCGAGAGCCAGAATCGAACTGGCGACACCGCGATTTTCAGTCGCGTGCTCTACCAACTGAGCTATCTCGGCCTGGGGGGCATTCTACCCGCCGCCTGATTCGTCGTCAAGCCAGACGCAGCGGCAAGCCCTGACGGGCGCCCGGGCCCTGGTGGTTCGCGCCTGCGCTCCAGGCGCCACGCCTGGCTGACGGCCTCAGTCCCCGCCAGCGCCCATGGAAAGTACAATGCGACGCAGGCATCGGCGGGATGACCCACTGCTCCCCGCTCGCTGCTTGGTCCGAAGTTGCGGAGGATGGATGACCCAGCACATGCTCACTCAGGCCTTGGAGAAGGCGAAGGACACGCGCGAGGTGGTCATCGCGCCCGGAGCTCTGCAGCAGGTCGACGCAGTCCTTACGCGCGGCTTCGGGGACCAGGCCGTCGGGCTCGTCGCCGACGACAACACCTTCGCTGCGGCCGGCGAAGCACTGGCGCGGCACCTCGAGTCGGCGGGGCGCCGCATCCAGGTGACGCAGGTCTTCCCCGGCACGCCGCGCCTTCACCCGGACATCGAACACGTCGAGCGCCTGGTGCAGGTCCTCGGGAGCAGCGACGCCGTGCCCGTTGCCGTCGGGTCAGGCGTGATCAACGACTTGACCAAACTGGCTGCTCACCGCTTGGGCCGGCCGTACGCCGTCGTCGGCACGGCGGCTTCGATGGATGGCTACACTGCCTTTGCCGCAGCCATCACGCACAACGGGGTGAAGAAGGTCGATCCGTGCCCAGCGCCGCGGGCGCTGGTCGCGGATCTGGACGTCCTTGCGGCCGCTCCGCTTGGCATGAGCGCCGCCGGGTATGGCGACCTGCTGGGCAAGTACACGGCCCTGGCGGATTGGCGCATTGCA
>JALHUE010000122.1 GCA_022866145.1 Anaerolineales bacterium
GCCCACTCCCACTGCGATCGCAAGCAGAACCCAAACCGACCTTCGAACGGATCTGCCACGGCTCAAGAGCATGGGTTGGGGTGGCGTAACCTGCGGCTGGGCTTGCGCGAACGGCTTATCCCGGCTGGTGGCAGCCTCCGTTTGGTCCTCCGTTGATGGGCGGGAGAGTCCAGAAAGGTAGCGCCGCGGCTGTCTTCGTGCTTCCCAGAAGGCAACGCTCCATGGTCGCAGGCATACAACCCCGATGGCGCACGCCAGGACCATCATCGTCCAGGTGAGAGAGAAGTCTCTGGACCAGAACGGCATCTGGGTGATGGGGAATTCGAGGACTGCCACGAACCCAATGCAGGCATAGGTGAGCGAGAGAGCACAACCCTTGACCCAGCGCGACTTGCCGCGCAAGACGACAAGAAGCGCGGCCGTGAAGACGATCGCTGAGGCGAGGTACACCAGGACGGAGAGCGCTTGGGGCAAATGCATCATGTCCTCTGCTATTATCATCTTTCGCTGCCCTCACCGCCAGAGGCGCGGCTGCTGGCAGAAGGCGGGGGATTGCCTTCCCGGCCGCGGCCTGGAGAAACTGAACGACCTGACCAAGGATGTGTCCCGCGCGGATGCGTGCGTGAGCGCTTCGATGGGGCGAAATTTCTGGTCCCAAACCCCCGCAGAAGCCTCGACTTTCAGTTCCATGGAGTGGAACCCCTCTCGACATGCTCCCGTCTCCTGAGCCTGGACGAGAGGAGAGCGCGTGGCAACGAGACGGCATTGAAAGTGTTGGCGCGATTGCCATGGCGCCTTGAGGCACCAGCTCGGCATCGTGCGGTTTCTTGCTGAGCTTGAAGGTGTTTGACCAGGGACGATTGGTGTTCGGCTGACGAGAACCAGGCTCACGTGAGGAGTCTGCGAACAGAGTTGCCGAACAAGCCCTCCGGGAGCTTCGGCTGCCTGCGCGATTTCTTCGACTGAAAGGTGTACCAATGAAGTCAACACGCCCGGATGTCCCCAAGTCCTACGGCCTGAGGGAGGCCGCGGGCCCCGATGACCTGTTGCCTTGGGAATGGACCGAGGCTCGACTGGTCGATGCACGCAACTATTGGGTGGTTACCTCGGACGGGGATGGCGAGCCACACGCCATGCCGGTGTGGGGGATATGGCTGGCGGGGGGCTTGCTCTTCAGCACCGCTCGGCGGTCGCGCAAGGCGCTCAATCTGTCCGGGAATCCGAAGATCGTGATTCATCTCGACAGCGGGGATGAAGTCGTGGTGATCGAGGGGGAGGCCAGGGAGGTGGCAGACCGCTCGGTGCTGCGAGAGTACGTAGATGCCTATCAGGCCAAGTATGCCTTGAAGCCGGATGTGGACCAGGCAGGGACTGTCAACTTCGAAGTGCGTCCAAGGACCGTGTTCGGGTGGTCGGAGGCCGACTACCCGAACACGGCTACCCGATGGGAGTTTGCAGTCTGACGGGAACGAGTCGCCTCGACCACTAGTGCAGATAGCCTACAATTGGCCGCAACCCCCGCGAGATCAGCCGGGCGGGGTCAAATGAAAGGAGCTACGTAGTGGATCGCACTACCCTTAGGCAGATCGTGACGATCGTGACGGTCGCCGCGACCATCGCCTTCAATGTCCTGGCCAATGCCTTGCCCTTGAACGGCTTGAATACTGGGGAGATCTCCGACCGGTTTCAGGTCTTCTTTGTCCCGGCCGGATATGTCTTCTCGATTTGGGGCTTGATCTACATGGGCTTGGTCGCTTTCGCCGTATTCCAGGCGCTGCCGTCACAGCGGGAGAATCCCCGGTTGAAGCGCGTCGGATACCTGTTCGTCCTCAGCGGCCTGGCCAACATGACCTGGCTGCTCCTCTGGCATTATGAGCGGTTTCTGCTGGCGCCCTTGGCACTCATCGCCCTGGTCTTGCTGCTGACGGGCATCTACCTGCGGCTAGAGATCGGGCGGGTGTCCGTCTCACGCGGTGAGCGATGGTGCCTGCAAATTCCGACCAGCGTCTACCTGGGGTGGGCGACCGTGGCAACCATCGCCAATGTCACAACGACGCTGTACTTCGTTGGTTGGAACGGATGGGGCGTGTCGCCGCAAGGGTGGGCAGCGATCATGTTGACGGCCGCGACGGTAATCGGGGCGTTGGTGCTTGCTACGCGCCGCGACTTCGCCTTCGTGCTTGTGCTGATCTGGGCGTTTGTCGGGATCGCCCTCAAAGCCAACGCCACCTCAGTGGTCTCAATCGCGGCCTGGACTCTAGCTCTGGCTCTGGCGATCGTGTTGATCGTGGGGGCCTTGACTGGCCGGCGGAAGACGCCCGCCATGAAGCCAGCGTGAGAGCACATTCTTCAGGGCAGCAGGCACGCGCATGACCACCAAACTCGCGACCAATCCGCTGCGAGGGACTGAGCCCCATAGGTGCGAGGGGTTCAGCGCGGGCCTCTCTTCCGGCGGGTTTGCCTGCAACGGAGGCTGATATGTTCCTGATTCCCGAGGACCTGCTGAAGCTGGGCTTGGCGGTGATGGCCGGGGGTTTGATCGGAATCGAGCGGGAGTATAGGGACAAGGCGGCCGGACTACGAACCTTGATCTTCATCTGTCTGGGTGCCGCGCTCTTCACCATTCTGTCTTCGAGATTGGCTGGCGACAACGATCCGACGCGCATCGCGGCAGGTATCGTCGCCGGTGTGGGATTTCTCGGTGCCGGTGTCATCCTGCGCGAGGGGGGCAGGGTGGTCGGACTCACAACGGCGGCAGCGATCTGGCACACAACAGCCCTCGGCTGACGATGAGATGTGCGAGCCCCGGGCTTGATTCCCCTACCGGCATCTGGTCCCGTAGTCTGCGGGTTGGTCGTGATATCCGCAGCTACGCTAGCCAGCGCGATCAGAAACAACCGGCTGAGATTTCTTGCGGGATGCGATCCTACTGGCTGACATCAGGCTGCGAATGAAGAGCCGGCCACGAGAGCTCGGGCCAGCGGTTAGAGAATGCTGGTGGAGTGCGACCTGGCGCCGGGCGCGCCGGCAGCAGGTCAATTTGCCTGCCCAGCTTTGCTGTCCGCGCGGAAGGAAGCTCAGCTTCATCGTTGGGATGACCCTATTGCTGATACCTGGCTGCCGCCCGTCCCCTCTCCGGGGCGCACCCGTGCCCCCGACGGGCACGCCGATGATCCAGCCTGGCTGCGATCCCGCCCGGGACCTGGACCTGGCCCGTTGGCGCCGGGACTACCGGGTGCGCGGCGTCACCCTCGACCAGCTGCAAGCCTCCATGGCACTGCACCGCCCGACCGACGAGGCGGGCATGAAATGGGACGCCGTCACGACCTGGGACGTGCGATGGACGTATCCCTACGTTGAGCAGGAACGGGTATGCCAGATCGGGGAACCGGAGGTCGCCGTCGATATCAGCATGCAGCTGCCTCTGTGGAACCCGCCCCGCGAGGCCGATCCGGCGCAGGTGGAGGATTGGCGCCGGTTCATTCGGGCGCTCGAAACCCACGAGGAAGGGCATGCGCAGATCGCGATCGCAGCCGCGTGCGAGGTCCGCCATGTGCTGATGGATCTGCCGGCGCAGACGCACTGCGATGCGCTCGAGCTCTCGGCCGATCGGGTGACGCAGGTGGTGATTTACAAGTACCGGGGCCAAGAGGCAAGCTACGACTCTGTAACCGGCCATGGAGAGACGCAAGGGGCGCTGCTGCCCTGAGAGCCGCTCTGGTTTGCAGGGAGGCGGGCCCGGCGGATGCCCCTCCCGGCGAAAGGCTGGTCGATGAGGCCAGCCGCCATCCACGCATTCGCCCCGGATGTCGCCACTTGCCCGGTTTCCTGCCTCGCCAAAGGTAAAGACATGGCACGGCAACATCACCGCTGAAGTCGCCGGCATGCGCTGAACTCAGTTCCGCACTTGCCACTCGCAGGCGGCGCACCCGATTCAAGGGGGTGGAAGGGGTTGGGTCTCCGCTGGCGCACGACACGCAGAATGGCTGCACATGCCCCGCTGGAAGCATGTGATCGGTAGCTTCACGGCCCACGGGCCCATCCGGGCAGGAGGTCACTTGACCCGTGGAGGAGGCGACCCCTATGATGGACTGGTCGCGGCGGGGCTCTTCAGATGGGCAATGCGCCTCGCTTCGGCAGTGGGGGCCCCGACGGATACCTGCGATCTCGGCGGGAGGAGCGCCATCGCTGCCGGTTTCCAGGTGCTGACTGCGCGGCCTAGCCAGAAGACGACGAACGAGTGTGCCTGAGTGGAATCTTGATGCCGCAGTATGAAACGAGGACCCCTGTGATCTGGCGTCTGATCCGCCGCAACAACCCGCGCGCCCTGCTCAGGTTCGAGTCAGGCCTCGGAATAGGGCTCGTGCTTGTGCTCACGACGACGGGCAGGAGGTCCGGGCTTCCCCGCAAGACGCCGCTGCAGTATGAGGAGATCGATGGCGTGTTGTATGTGGGCTCTGCCCGAGGAACCCAGGCGGATTGGTACCGCAACCTGCTAGCCAACCCCCACGTGCAGGTGCAGATCGGCAAGGAAGTCTACGCCGCCCACGCCGATCCCCTGCGTACAACGCCGGAGGCGCTCGACTTCCTGCGCGAGCGGCTTCGCAGGCATCCGCTGATGATCCGGTCGATGCTCCTCTTGCACGGCATGTCACCTTGGGGAGGGGAGAAAACCCTTGCCCGGTTGGCCGAAAAAGTGGCGGTCGTCGCCCTGCATGATTGCAGGCGTGTCGAGGGATGCAGCGCTTGACCTGTTGATGTGAGCGGCCTGCCACCTGCGTCCCCAGAACTGCATCCTCGCCTCGTGGCCCACGGCTGCGGGCCTCATCCTGCCGCCGTGGGCGGGAGGGCTCGGGACATTTCGCCTGGCAACTGCGCTGGCATGGTCTGTGCGGGCGTAGGGGGCCCTCGCTCAGACCGGTTCTTGGAAGGCCGACACCCTGGAGAAGAATACCGCCGTGACCGCAAGCGCGTGCAC
>JALHUE010000123.1 GCA_022866145.1 Anaerolineales bacterium
CCATATGGGCAGCCGGACCATGATCTCCTTGAAGGATGATGATCGGCGGGAAGGATGACTTCTCCAGGATCTCATCGACGGCTGTCAGAATCAGACGGTTCAGGTGGGTGACCTGGTCCGAGGACGCCTCGACCTACTCCTCGTGATCGCAACATCCAACATCCTGCCGGCTGAACGGCCGACTCGGAATCACCTCTTCCCCGAACCTGCCGAAGACGAACGGCGGATGTGGCGAGACCACATGGGCGAACACGAACTGCGGCCCGTCGGCCAGTCCGGCATCGGCCAGCGAAGCTAGGCTGAACTCCACCTGCATCCGATGCTTCTGATAGGGGAAGCTGATCAGGCTCCGGGCGTTCGCCTGTTGCCGGCTGGCGGCATCCACCACGGGGCGCAGCAGCGTGGTCTCGAGGAGCAGGGTCTCGAACTCCTCGAGCGGCAGGCCGAACGCAGCCGCCTCTGAGCGGGCGAGTTCGCCGTAGGGAGGGGTCAGGAATCGATCAGCGTCTGTGAGCTCCGTGCGCGGGTAGCTGGTCTCGAAAGCGGCCGTCTGGTAGCCAAGGCCTTCGAGGGAGCGCCGCACGAGCGAGTGCTGGACCATCTCCTGCAAAGGCGCACTGTTAACTGATTCGGCTCCCTGGCTGAGGGCGAGGTCGTCCAGGTAGGTCGAGTTGAGGGAAGAAGCCAGAGACTGTGCGGTCTGCGAGTAGTTGGCTCGCGATTCCGAGGCGACATAGAAGCCGCGGGCAGTCAACGCCTGCAGGAAGGCGCTGTTGTCCAGGCTGTAGAGGTCCTGAAGCACATCCCCTCGGGCATAGGCGTCCAGCACGACGTAGTAGACGTCTGGGTACGTCGGCCGCAGGCGCCAGCCGTTCGGCGCCCTCAACGGGGCTCACCGCCGTTTCCCGGGCGTACAGCTGGCTCTCTGCCGCCTTGAGCGCCAGCATCAGCGAGGGCAGGGCCAGCAGAGCCAGGCCGATCAAGGTCATCACCCGCAGCCAGGGAGTGCGAGGCCGGGTGCGGGCCCAGACCAGCCATACCCAGCCGGCGCCAATAGCCGCCCACGCTGGAAGTAGGTACCAGTGGCGACCCCCGCCGCGCTCAAGATGAAGATTCCCAGCAGGACCGAGATTGCGAGCGAACGCGGGGCATCTGCGGGCACGCTCTGTCCGGCGTTGACGGCCAGGAGTTGAACAACCGGGAAGGCAGCGAAAGACGCCACGGCCAGCACCGGTTCCAGTTTCGAGACCAGCCTGGCGTCAGGCGCCCGGGCGGGCGCAGGGGGATGGGCCACGTGGAATCGAAGGCCTCCGCAGGCGATCGGGATCGTACCCGATGCGGGGTCTGCCTCCGAGCTTCGGATGGTTCGTCGTCTGCAATCTGCCGATGCGACGTGACAACCATACGTCGTCGTGCCACCTTCCGCCACTTGTCGAAGGCGCGGGGTGGCGCGAACCTGTAGCCGTCCGTGCCTGCATCCGGGGGTGTGTGATGGAACTTGTGCTCGCCTACGACGTCGGCACCAGTGGCACCAAGGCCGTGCTGGCCACAACGGACGGCCAGGTGAGAGCCACGGCCTTCGAAGCCTACCCGACGACCTACCCTCGGCCGCTGTGGGCGGAACAGGAGCCGGAGGACTGGTGGCGGGCGATCGCCGCCACGACGCAGCGCGTGCTGCAGGCAGCGGGCACCGGGCCGGGGCAGGTGGCTGGGATCGCCTTCACCACCCAGTTGGTCAATCTGATCGCGTTGGACTCAACTGGCGCCCCCTTGCGGCGCTGCATCTCCTGGCTTGATGGGCGAGCCGGAAACGAGGCCCGGAGCATCATGCGCCGCCTGGGGGGAAAGGGCGTTTTCGCGGCCATCGCAGGCGCGGCCATCACCGGCAAGGACGTGCTGCCGAAGATGCTGTGGCTGAAGAAGCACGAGCCTGAGGTGTACCGCAATGCCGCGGCGCTGGTCGATGTTAGCGGCTACCTGCTACTCCGGGCGACCGGCCGTCTGGTGGCGGAGTGGAGCGTGGCCAGTGTTACCGGCCTATTCCACCTCAAGCGCAAGACCTGGGATACGACCCTGATGCGCCTCTTCGGGCTGGACCGGGCCAAGTTCCCCGAGCTCGTGCGCGCTACCGACCGGGTGGGCGGGCTGACGCCGTCGGCCGCATCGGACCTCGGCTTGCTGGTCGGCACGCCGGTCTTTGCCGGAGCCGGCGACGGCATGACGGCCCCTGTCGGGGCCGGGGCGGTCGGCGAGGGCGACGGTCACCTGACACTGGGAACCTCAGGCTTCGTCGGGGTGATCACGGGGCGGCGGACGACCGGCAAGCGCGGCATCGTCACCCTACAGTCCGCCGACCCCGATAGGCTGCTGCTGATCGCCGAGATGGAAACCGCCGCCGCCTGCCTGCGTTGGGCGGTAGAGCAGCTGTACGGCATGCAGCCCGGATCGGAAGGCTATGGACTGATGGACCGCGAGGTCTTGGCCTCACCGCCAGGGGCGTCCAACCTACTCTTCACGCCGTGGATGTACGGCGAGCGAGCCCCGGTTGCCGATGAGCGCCTGCGGGCCTCGTTCGTCAACCTGGGTGCAAACCATACCCGAGGAGACATGGCTCGGGCGATCTACGAGGGGGTCGCCTTCAACTTCCGCTGGCTGCTGGAATCGCTGGAGCAGCTGTTCGGCTTCCGCCCAAATCCACTGCGGGTGATCGGGGGCGGGGCGCGGAGTGCGCCTTGGGTGCAGATCCTGGCCGACATCACGGGACGGACGATGGAAGTCATGCCCTGGCCCCAAGAGGCATCGGCGGTCGGCGCCGGGCTGCTGGCGGCCGTCGGGCTGGGTGCGCATCCGTCGGTCGACTCGCTGCGCAACCTGCTCAAGCCCGAACGGGTGGTCGTGCCGACGCAGTCGCGGCCGGACGAGTATGAGCCGGCCTTCGCGACCTACAAGGCGCTGTACACAGCATTGCGGCCGATCCATCACCGGATGAACGCACCGGACAAAGACTGAAGGTTACCGACCCATATCACCGCTGGCCACGGTCGGAGCTGGCCCGGCAGCCAGCGCAGGCACACCCAGAAAGGAAGCCGATCCATGGATCCCAAGGACATGCTGGCCGGTCTGGAGTCCGCCCTCAAGCCGTACAAAGGGGAGTTCCCCAGCCACCGCGCCCTGCCGCAGGCCGGACGCAGCCGCCAGGAGATTCTGGAAGAGATGCGCCGGCTCAAGGAGAAGGAAGAGTCCCGCTGGCGGCAGGGGTATGTCTCCGGCGGCGTGTATCACGGCGATGAGGCCCACATCCAGTTCTTGAACGAGGTCTACGCCCTTCACTCGCAGAGCAACCCGCTGCATGCCGACATCTGGCCCAGCACGATCAAGTTCGAGGCCGAGATCGTCGCCATGACCGCCCACATGCTGGGCAGCGAAAGGACCGACGATCCGGTGTGCGGCACGGTGTCGTCCGGCGGAACGGAGAGCATCCTGCTGGCGATGAAGACGTACCGCGACTGGGCGCGGGCGACGAAGGGTATCACGGCGCCCGAGATCATCGCTCCGGTCACG
>JALHUE010000124.1 GCA_022866145.1 Anaerolineales bacterium
CTGGAGTTCCGAATCCGGCCCGGGGTGCGGCACGACGATCTCGGGACGGCAAGCCGATGCGGGAGATTCTACCTTCTTCTGGGCGGGGGCAAAGCGCGGCGGTGTGGCTGCGGGAGCAGTCGATGGCCTGAGATCGCCGTTAGTCGAGGAGCAAGGCGCCCATGCCCGGGAGCAAACCGATCATTGGGGCTGCTGTTGCACGCTCAGGACTTTCTTTGTCTGGCCTGGCGCAGCTTCCCTTCCACCGAGCATTGCGGGCCGAGCGGTGGGGCCTCGCAAGGGGGGATGGGCCCCCTCAACGGGGGGAGCAGTTCTGTCCCTTCCCCGTGGAGTGGGCGGTGGAGCCGCTCGGTGATCTGAATACAGGCAAGCGTAGCGACGCCGCGCGGGCCTTCCGCATGGACTGCGGAGGGGCCGGCGTCGGGATTTGATCGGCTGGAGCGAGTCGCCCGCAGGAATCGGGACCTACGCCTCGGATCGCGCCGCCATCCGAGGCGGCTGCCACCTGCGCCAGCGGGTGCCTCGGCGAATAGTCCGCAGTCGCGCTGGCGGAGCGCAGGCAGACCGCTGTGCTATACTGCCGGAGAACAGTCACCCAGAGAGCGTGGGCCGGGTCCTCGGTGCACGCCAGGCGTGACGGCGGGTTGAGAGGAAGGCCCCGAGTGTCAGCCACCAAGGGCAAGCGGCGCGCCAGCAGCCGTGCGCAAGACTCGCTCGACCTGCTCTTCTCCATCAGCCGTGAATTGACAGCCCAGTTAGACCTGCGAAAGCTGCTGCAGCGGATTCTGCAACTGACGCTGGAAAGCACCGGCGCGCCCAGCGGCAGTATCCTGGTGGTCGGCGAGCGGGGCAAGGTGACAGAAGGCGCGCTGGCCTACGAAGGCCGGGTGCACGACCACACCGCCGACCAGCTCAACGACACCTTCGAACGCGGCCTGGCGGGCTGGGTGGTCGAGCACCGGCAGCCGGCATTGGTGGTCAGCACCCGCGAGGACCCCCGCTGGCTGCGCCGGCCCAGGCAAGAGGCGGACGGCGAGACTCGGTCGGCGGTCTGTGTCCCGCTGACGACCCGCGACCGCGTGGTGGGCGTGCTGACGCTGGTCCACCCCAAGGCCGGTTTCTTCACCGAAGATACGCTGAACATTCTGACGATCATCGCCGATCAGGCGGCCATCGCCGTGCAGAATGCCCACCTGTTTGCGGCGGAGCAGGAACGTCGCCGGTTTGCATCGACGCTGCAGGAGATCGCCCGCGTCATCAACTCGGCGCTGGATCCGAACCAGGTGTTTCCCCAGGTTCTACAGCAGCTGGAGCGCCTGGTCGAATATGACAGCGCCAGCATTATGGTTGTGGATGGCGACCGGCTCCGGCTGGTTGCCGCCTCCGGCTTCCAGGACAACCACGGGATCCTCGGCCACACCCTGCCCGTCGATGATCGCCTGCTGACGGGACTCGTGCTCAAGACCGGCCTGCCGATGATGATCGAGAACGTGCAGGGCCATCCGGGTTGGGTGCTGTCGGACGGCTTGGCTGAGTCGACCCAGATCCGCGGCTGGATCGGGGCTCCGCTGATCGTGCGCGAGCATGCCGTCGGCATATTGAATGTCGACAGCCACCGTGCGGCGGCCTACGGGCAGCCCGAAGTCGACGTGGTTTCGGCCTTTGCCGATGTGGCTGCCACGGCGGTCGCCAACGCCACCCTGTTCGCCGAGAGTCAACGCCAGGTTCGGGCGTTGGCCGCCCTGTCTGAGACCGCCCGGGTGGTGACCGCCAGCCTGAACTTGGATGAGGTCTTGGAGCGAATCCTGACCCAGACCATCCAGACGTTGAATGTCGAGGCCGCCTCGCTGGCCATCCTGGACGAAGCCACGGATGAACTGGAGTTCCGTATCGCCCGCGGCGAGCAAGCTGGCGCAGTGCAGGTCATGCGCATCGCTCGGGGCCAGGGGATCACGGGGTGGGTGGTCGAGCACGGAGAACTGGCCGTCGTCGCCGAAGTCGACCGCGATAGCCGCTTCGATCCCGAAGCCGATACCCGGACCGGTTTCAAAACGCGGGCGATGGCAGTGGCGCCGATCCAGGTTCAGGATCGGACGATCGGTGCGCTGGAGGCCATCAACCCGGCCCGCGGGGAGTTCGTCCCGGAGCAGGCGGAACTGCTGATGGGCATCGCCGGCCTGGCGGGCAGTGCCATTGCCCATGCCCAGTTGTTCTCGGAGACGCAGGCCGCCCGCCAGTTGTACAGTGGTTTGTTTGAGGACAGCGTCGATCCGATCCTGATCAGTGATTTGCAGGGAGGGATTACCGGCGCCAATCAGCGGGCGGAGGCCTTCCTGGGGACCAGGCGTCAGAGCCTGGAAGGCCGGCCGGTTCAGCAAGTGGTGACGGCGAATGGGGCGAGGTTGTCTCAAGACTGGAACGGACTGGCGCCCGGCGAGGAGATCAGCGCCAACGCTCAAGTCAGGCATGCCGATGGGCGGATGCTCCCCGTCGAAGTCCATGTGCGCCGGGTGGATATCGGGCGCCAGCCGTTCCTGCAGTGGATCCTGCGCGATGTCTCGGAGCGGCAGGCATTGGATGAGCTGCGTGCCGACCTGACCTCGATGATCTTTCACGATCTGCGCTCGCCGCTGGGCAACGTGATCTCAAGCCTGGAGGTGCTCCATGCCTCCCTTCCAGCGGAGGACGAAGCGGTGCAATCGGTGCTGGGCATCGCCCTGCGATCCAGCCGCCGCCTATCGCGGCTCGTCGAATCGCTGCTCGACCTGGGCCAGCTCGAATCCGGCAATGCGGTGCTGCACAAGGCGCCAGGCGCCATCGGGACGATCATCGTCGAGGCCGTCGAGGAGGTCTACCCGGTGGCCGAAGCCAAAGGGCATCTGCTGCAGTTCGCCTTCGCGCCCGGGGACCTGCCTCAGGTGGACATGGACTCCGACATGATCCGGCGGGTGCTGATCAACTTGCTGGAGAACGCCATCAAGTACACCCGCAGCGGAGGCCGGATCACTATCTCGGCGCGGCTGCAGGACACGCAGGTGTTGATCAGCGTTGCCGACACCGGACCGGGCATCCCTGCCTCGGCGCAGCAGCAGGTTTTCGAGAAGTTCTCCCGGATCCAGGAAGAGGGGCGGCCCAAGGGGCTGGGCCTGGGTCTGGCGTTCTGCCGGCTGGCGGTCGACGCCCACAACGGCAAGATCTGGGTCGAGAGTCAAGAAGGCCTAGGCTCGATCTTCCATTTCACCTTGCCTGTATAATCAGCTTCCCGAAATCCTCCGACTGCGGCAGGAGCGAGCATGCGAACGTTGGCCCCAGGCGTATATCTCGAAAGCCGCTACCCCGCCATCCACCTCGGCGCGATCGCCTCGGAGTCCGAAATCCTGCTGGTCGATTCGCCCTTGAGGACCGAAGACGCCCGCGACTGGATGGGGGCACTGTCCGGCCACGGTCAGCCGCGCTACCTGGCATTGCTAGACTATCACCCGGATCGGTCCCTCGGCGGGCGGAACCTCGACCTGCCGATCCTGGCGCATGACCTGACCCGGGAGGTCATGACCTCCTGGCCGGACGCCTTCAAGGGAGGCACACGCCCCATCGGGGCGGAGTCCGATCGCCTCAAGCGCATCACCGGTGTCGGCAAGGCTGTGCCAGAAGTCACCTTCGCCGATTCGGCGATGGTGCACGTTGGCAAGCGGCAGGCAGAGCTGATCCACCGACCCGGGCCCCTCCCCGGATCCATCTGGGTGGCAGTTCCTCAGGCGAAGATAGTCTTTGTGGGCGACCTGGTGACTGTGAGCGAACCGCCGTTCTTCGGCGAGTGCGTCATCGACTCATGGATCGCCTCGCTGGCCGAACTCTCCGGACGACGCTGGAAGGACTACACCGTGGTCTCCTCCCGCGAGGGTGCGGTCGGCCGAGAAGCGCTGCGGGCGATGACCCGGCTGCTGCAGAAAGTCGAGGCGCGCCTGGAGAGGGTCGGCGGACGAAGCGTGGCGGCGCAAGCCTGCCAGGCGCTAGCGGTGCAGCTGCTGCGGGGCTACAGGCTGAGCGGGTCGCGGCGGGAGCAGGCGATGATGCGCCTGCAGCTCGGGCTGACCCGCCTGCATGCCCGACTGTACCTGTCCGAGAGCTAGGTCGGGAGAGCCAAGACTCCCCGCCGCGCCCCCGGGCTGCTTCGAGGGGCGCGCCGAGAAGCACTGATCTCAGGCGGTGGCAGGCTGGGCCTATCGCAGCCGGGCTAACACCGAATCGAGGGCGAATGGCGGCCGGATACCTGCCGGTGCTCGAAGTGACCCGCGGCGAGGTCGTCGAGTCGATTCACTACGGGGCGGTGGCGGTGGTCAGCGCTGCCGGCGACCTGGTCGCCAGCTACGGTGACCCCGGGAGCGTCACCTACCTGCGGTCGAGCGCCAAGCCCTTCCAGGCGCTGCCGCTGATCGAGAGTGGAGCGCTGAAGCACTTCGGTTTGTCCTCGGAGCAGCTGGCTGTCATCTGCGCTTCGCACTCGGGCACCGACGAGCACGTGGCCGCTGTGGCCTCAATCCATACCCAGGTCGGCCTCTCCGAGGCCGACCTACAGTGTGGCACCCATCCCCCGGATGATCCGGCGACGCGACGCCGAATGCAGGAGACCCATCAAGTCCCTACCCCGATCCGCCACATGTGCTCAGGCAAGCACAGCGGCATGCTGGCCGTGAGCCGGCACCTGGGTGCGCCGCTGGCCAGCTACCTGGAGCCCGATCACCCCGCCCAGCGTCGGATCCTCGAGGCCCTGGCGGAGATGTCTGGACTGCCTGCGGCGCGAATCGCTATCGGGACGGATGGCTGCTCGGCGCCGACATTCGCTCTGCCCCTGCAGGCTGCGGCCCAGGCCTTCGCTCGGCTGGCGGATGCTGCGGGTCTGGGCGAGGTGCGCCGCGCTGCCAGCCAGGAAGTCTTCTCCGCCATGGTCACCTATCCGGCGATGGTGCATGGGGCCGGCGAGTTTGACACGCGCCTGATGCAGGTCGGCCGCGGCGAGATCCTGTGCAAGCGGGGCGCCGAGGGATATTGCGGGCTGTCGCTCCGCCCCGGAGCACTGGGCCGCGGTTCGCCATCCCTGGGCGTGGCCATCAAGATTGCCGACGGCGACCTCGGCCGCCGGACCGATGTTCCCCCCGGGAACCGGGCCGTGAGCCGCGTCGTGCTTCAGACGCTGCACGATCTCGGCGCGCTCACCCCAGCCCAGGAAGAGGAGCTGGCGGAGTTTGGCGCGCAACCCGTGATCAACAAGCGCCGGCTCGAGGTCGGGTGGATGCGCCCATGCTTCTCGCTGGACCGAGGCAGCTAGCGTGGCAAGCGTGGCCCTCGACGGCCTGCAAGAATCGGCCAGGGCTCTGCTGGGGCTGCAGCTCACACGGCGGCAGTTGGATTCCTTCCGCTGGTACGCCAGCGAGCTCCTGGCCTGGAACAAGCGCCACAACCTGACGGCCATCACCGATCCGCTGGGGATCGAGATGAAGCACTTCTTGGATTCGCTCACCTGCCTGCTGGCGATGCAGCCCAAACGCGGAGACCGGGTGGTGGATGTGGGAACCGGTGCGGGCTTTCCGGGATTGCCGCTGAGAATCGTCTGCCCGAAGATCCAGCTGACGCTGGTGGAGGCCACGGGCAAGAAGGCGGATTTCTGCCGGCATGTGGTGGAAGAGCTTGGGCTGGAGGGTGTGGTGGTGTTGCATGCTCGGGCGGAGGATGTGGGCCATATGCCCGAACACCGGCAGGTGTATGACTGGGCGCTGGCCCGGGCCGTGGCGCAGCTGCCGGTGTTGGTGGAGTGCATGCTGCCGCTGCTGCGGGTCGGCGGGAAAGCGATCGCCCTGAAAGGCGAGACGGGGCCGGCCGAGGCCCACGCCTCGGAACGGGCGCTGCGGCTGCTGGGCGGTCGGGTGGACTCGGTCATCCCAATTGAGCTGCC
>JALHUE010000125.1 GCA_022866145.1 Anaerolineales bacterium
CGGCTTGTCGCCAAACGCCGGTCCAGCACGGATAGCGGCTTGCTCGTCACCGGCTCGGGCCGCAGGGCTGAGCAGCGTATCACCTGCCGGTCCCGCCTCGCCGCGTGCGGTCACCCTTCGGGGTTTGGATCCGTACCTGCGCGAGACATCGGGTTCCCTCATCTGTCATGTCCTTGGGCTGCTCACCTCCGGGCGGTTCTCGTCCGCAACGAGATTCATGCGAGACAACATGCCTCCGGACAGATTGCGGGCCTGGAACCCGTACTGTAGGAGGATGCGCGTGGCGTAGTAAGCCCGCTGGCCGGAGCGGCAGATCACCAGGATCTCCCGGTCGCGGGGGAGCTCGCCCAGCCGGGCGCGCAGCGCCGGCAGCGGGATGTTGACGGCTCCCGGCACGTGCTCGACGGCGAGCTCTTCGGGATTGCGCACATCCAGGAGGAATCCGTCCCCCGAGCCGTTCCAGTGGGAAAGCGGCAGGTCGCCGTTCAGGACGTCGGCGGCAACCATGCCGGCGAAGTTGAGCGGCGACTTGGCGCTGCCGAACTGGGGCGCGTAGCACAGCTCGGCTTCCTCCAGGTCGTAGATCGTCCCGCCCAGCTGGATCACTATCGCCGCAGCGTCGATGCGCTTGTCCACCCCATCCTGGCCGACCGCCTGCACGCCGAGCAGGCGGCCATCGGACTTGCGGAAGATGACCTTCATCGCCAGGTACTTGGCGCCGGGGTAGTAGCCGGCATGCGAGTTGGGATACAGGTAGATCTTCTCGTAGTCCAGGTCGCCGGCGCGCACGAGGGACTTCTCACTCGCCCCGGTCCAGGCTACGGCGGCGCCGAACAGGCCAATGATGGCCGTGCCTTGCGTTCCGCGGTAGCGGGAGTCGCGGCCGCAGATCACGTCGGCGGCGATGCGGCCCTGGCGGTTGGCCGGCCCAGCCAGCGCCACCAGCGACCACTGCCCGGTGACGGTGTCCTTGACTTCGACCGCGTCTCCCACGGCGAAGATGTCCGGGTGGCTGGTGCGCATGTGTTCGTCGACGCGGATCCCGCCGCGTGCGCCGATCTCGAGCCCGGCGTCCTTCGCCAGAGTCGTCTCGGGTCGCACGCCGATGCCGAGCACGACAATGTCGGCTAGGAAAACCTTTCCCGATTGTGTGTGGACCTCGAGCGAGCCGTCCGCCGCCGGCTGGAAGGAGGCCGCCCCATCGGAGAGGACGAGGCGGACGCCGTGTTTCTCCATATGGCGCTCGACGTAGCGTGCCATCTCCGGGTCGATCGGGTCCACGAGCTGTGCGCCGCGCTCAACCAGCGTCACCTCAAGCTCCTGATGGATGAGGTTCTCCGCCATCTCCAGGCCGATGAACCCGCCGCCGACGACTACCGCCCGCAGTGTGGGCTTGACCGTCTGGAATCCGGTGTAGGTGTGCATGCCTGAGGCGTGGGTCTTGCGTTCCTCGATCCAGCCGCGGATCTCCCGGGCGTCGGGTACGGTGCGAACGGAAAAGACACCCGGCAGATCGATCCCGGGCAGGGGAGGACGGATCGGCGCCGCGCCCGGCGAGAGTACTAACTTGTCGTACGCCTCGTGGGTCACCTCACCGGTTGCGACGCTGCGCAACTCTACAGTTCTCTTCTCGGGCGAGATCTTCGTCACCTCGCAGCCGGTGCGTGCATCGATGGCATACAGCGTGCGGAATGCCTGCTCGTTCGCCACCAGCAGGCTCGACTCCTTCTCGATCACGCCCCCGACGTGGTAGGGTAGCCCGCAATTGGCATACGAAACGTAGGGTCCGCGTTCCACCATGACGATCTCGGCGGTTTCGTCGAGCCGGCGCAGGCGCGCCGCACACGACGCGCCGCCTGCCACTCCACCGACAATGATGACCTTCAAGAGAGTCCCTCCCGTCTGCCCGCCGTGTGTCGCGACATTCCCTGCCTTCTCGAAGTCCGCCCGTTCCCTAGAACCACGAGGCAAGTCTTGCGCCTTCTTTTCCGGGCTGGTGTTCTTACGGTCCCGAAGCTGACGCAGACTTGCGTCAGCTGATCTTCTTCAATGAAAGCGAAACGACCCAAAGTCACACTTCCCCCTCGCGGGTGATTTCAGCAGTCGCATCAGAACAATCGCTCTGTCGCTCGGCGTCGTTGGCTTGCGAATGGTGAATCTTCAACGTTGGTCGTCCTGGGCATTCCGGCTGACCTCGTGGCTCCTTGCATGGCCTCAATTGCCTCTCAGGCAAGAGCTTTCACCGGGACCTGGGCAGACTCAGGCGTCGGCGCGGCTTTCATTGGGTTGGGGACCCCAGACGAGAACGGCAACAAGGACGCCCGCACTGCGGGCGGCGCGAGCTGTCTTCAATGATCTCCGATGCACCCTTACTTGCCCCTCCATCATGGGCTTGCCTCTATCTCCCGCCGTCCACTCACCGACGAGGCTACGACTGCCCGAATCGTGCGTGATACGCCACGACCGCAGCCCTCACCGAGGGATAGATATTCTCCTTGCCAAACCGTTTCATCAATCCGGTGACCTGAAGCAATTCACGCAGCGGTCCGTTTGCGCGGGCAACCCACAATTCGACACCGAGCCGATCGAGATCGGCATCCAGCGTCTCCAGCGCTTCCGCCGCGGTCGAATCGAAATCGCTGATGGCCTCGGCATCGAGAATGACGCAGCGAAGCCCAGTCCCGGCGCTGGCGACGAGCGCCTCCATCCGCTCGGTGAAGAAGGCGGCGTTGGCAAACACGAGCGGCGCGTCAAACCGATAGACAATCAGCCCCGGCTCGGTCAGCGCCGTCTCCGTATCGGTGACGCCGCGATAGACCGTGCCCCCGCTTGCATCCAGATCGTCCAGCAGCGCATCGTGGGGTCGCGAAATGCGAGCGATGACATTGATCAAGGACAGCGTGACCGCCACCAGAACGCCCTGTAGAATCCCGAGGGTCAGCACGCCGAATGCGGCCACCACCGCCAGCCAGAATTCGGCCCGCCGCACCTGCCGCAGGAAGCGAAAGGCCGCCAAATCCAGCAGGCTGAGCGAGGCAATGATGATGATGGCCCCTAGGACGACCGTGGGGAGCGGGGCGAGCCACGGCGTGAGGAACAGAAGGAAGACGATCGTGAGGGCGGCAGCCAGGAGTCCGACCCATTGCGATTTGCCGCCCATCTGATCGGAGACGGCGGTGCGCGAGCCACTGGTGGCGGCGGGAAACCCTGTCAGGAAGCCAGCCGCGATGTTGGCGGCGCCGATGCCCAAGAACTCCTGATTGGCGTTGATCTTCTGGCTGTGCCTGGCTGCGAAGACGCGGGCGGTGAGGACCTCGTCGGCGTAGATTAGGATCGTTAGGGCAAAGGCGCCAGGAAGCAGCGCAAAGAGATCCTGCAGCTGGACGGCGGGGATCGTCAGGTGTGGGAGTCCGGCGGGTACCGGACCAACGACTGCCACCCCCATGGCCTCGAGGTTGAAGACGGCCGAGGCCACGATGGCGACGACGACCACGATGAGAGCCCCGGGCAGGGCGGGATTCACCCGGCGCATGAGAAGCAGCGCCGCCATACTGACAATGCCGATGACCATGGTCAGCAGGTGGGTTTCATCCAGGCGGCTGATCAGCTCCGCAATCTGGCGGAAGAAGGCGTCGCTCTCGAGCTTGATGCCAAACATCTTCCCCAGCTGGCTGCCCATCACGATGAGCGTCGTGCCGAAGATGTAGCCGACGAGGATCGGCTTGGACAGGAAGTCGGTGATGAAGCCCAGTCGAGCCAGTCCGCCGAGCAGGGCCAGAATGCCCACCAGGATGGCGGTCATGGCGGCCAGGGCGGCATAGCGCGCCGGATCCCCGCCGGCCAGCGGGGCCACGGCGGCCGCGGTCATGATGGCGGTGGTCGCTTCGGGACCCATGATCAGCTGACGTGAAGTGCCGAACAGCGCGTATAAGACCATGGCGCCGAGGGCGACATACAGCCCGGCGACGGGAGTGACCCCGGCTAGCTCGCCATAGGCCATTGCCGAGGGCACCAGCACCGCAAACACCGTCACGGCCGCGATCATTTCGGTGCGGAGCAGGGCGGGAGCGAAGCCTTTCACGAGGGCAAGACCGGGAACGAACCGTGAAAGGCCTTTGGATGTCGGGTTGGGATCTCGCACTAGGCACCTGTTGCGGAATCCGAGCTACTGGGTCTCGGCGAGGGGTTGGGCGTTGTTCGCCGAACGACGGGCAGCGCGCAATCCCAGCAAGGCTGTCAGCAAGGCGCTGGCAACCACGGCTACGGCAACCGCAGGCGATGTCTCCGCCTGCACCATGGCCAACGTGAAGAGCGCCGCGAACAGAGGCGCCCTCAAAGCGGCGACGAGGGCGCCCGCCATCGTCGCCGCCACGGTGACCGCAACGGGAATCGCGGGAAACAACAGGTTCACCGCCAGGCCCAGGGCGACACTGGCAAACACGATGGGGAAGATATAGCCACCTTTCCAGCCGGTGGCCAGCAACAAGGATGTGGCGAGCAGCTTGGACAGACTCAGTACGATCAGCATCACCGCGCCGAGCTCCGCAGCCTGAGTGATCAGGTCCAAAGTTCCAGCCTCACCCGAAAAGAGCGTCAAGGGGAGGAGGGCCCCGATGATTCCCATTCCCAAGCCGCCGATCAACCCCCGCAGGACCAGACGCCCCTTCATCGGTTGGAAGAGTCGCTGCAGGCGACCAAGGGAAACCATGAAGAGCACGCCAGCCAACCCGCCAACGAGACCCAGCGGTGCTGCGTACAGCAAGTCCGCCAGCCGGGGAGTATAGGCCGGGAACTGATACAGAGTGTCGAAGAACACCCCGGTCAGCATGACGAAGACCACCGTCGCCACGGCCGAGGACAGCAGGCTGGGAAACAGAACCCAGAAATACGTCTTCTTGCCGCCGGGGCCCCCCCGTGCCGATTCCAGGCCCAACAGCGCCCCTCCGAAGGGGTTTGTGATGAAGGCGCCAAGCATCCCACTGACGCCGGAAAACCCCAGCGTGCGCGTTTCCTGGTCATCCAGTTTGAGCCGGTCAGAAAGCAGCGTGCTGATTCCGCCGCAGGCATCCGCCAACGGCGCTTCGGGTCCGAGGCTGGCGCCGCTTATGAGCGACACAAAAGCGGTGATCACGATCCCGGGTGCGTGGCGATAGTCGAACCTGCCCGTCTTGCCGAATTCCAGCATGACCTCAGCAAAGATCCCATTATGGTCGCCAAAGAGCTTGACCAGAAGCCCGACCAGCAAGCCGCCGAGGGTGCAGATGAGAAGCGTGAAGAGGCGCGGGTCTATCCCCAGGGCGAGCGCAAGTTGCTGCCACACAAGCTGCGTACCCTGATCAACGAGGGCTATGAAGCCAAAGGTGATCGAGGCGCTGACCAGGCCCAGCAGGGCGACGAGCACTAGAAGTCGGACGTAGGGTGCCGGTCGGGCTTGCGTGTCAATCATCAGTGCACCTCCTACCAGGCGTGAAGGACCGCTCGTCTGACCATTGGTCTTCCGGCTCACCCCGCACTGGCCCCGCCAGCCTGCGGCGAACTGGAGATTTTACTACAGGGACACAGGCCGTGCGGCGCCCCCAATGCGACCCAAGCTATCGGTCGCGGATCGGGACGAAGAGGACCGGTATCTTGGAGCGGGCCGAGACCTTGGGGGGGACGCTGCGCTCCCAGAAAGCCTCGCTGCCCAACGTGCCATGCACGCCCATGACAATCAGCCCGGCGCCGATCTGCGCCCCCACCTCGACGATTTGGGTCGCCGGATCCCCTCGGGCCACACTGGTCTCGACCTCTATCCGGTCCTCGCGAACTGCCCGAGCCTCATCCTCCAGATAGTTCTGCGTGTTGTCCCTGTCGATGTCCAGCATAGCCCGTGTGGCGCTGGGAAGCAAGCGTCCGGTGGCGGCCTCGTACCCTGCCAGCGTTTCGAACGTCGGGATCACCGAGAGCAGGTGGATCGGCACCCCGAACGGCTTGGCCAGCCCTGCAGCATAGGGTAGGCAACGGGCGTGTTCGGGATGGTGGTCCAGCGGCACAAGGATTCTGGTGCGAAGGAAGTCCGTCGTGCGTTCCTGAACCTCAGGACGGATGAGCAGGACCGGGGTGGTGCCCATCGCGATGACCTGCTGGGCGATCGTTCCGAATACGAGGTGGCGCGCCCCGCCGCGCCCGTGGGTGCACATCACGATCAGGTCCGGCTCGAGCTCGTCGGTGTGGTCGACGATGCTGCGCGCCACATCGTTGACTTCGGCCGAGTGGACATGCGCCCTCACGTTCAGGTGGGGCGGGAATGCCGTGCGCGCCAGCTCGGCTAGATAGGCTGTGGCCTCGTCGACGTCGCTGAGGTGGCGGTCACTGTGGATCGATTCCGGCGGCCGATGTTCGATCAGGTGGATCAGGGTGACCGAGGCCCCGAGCTGGGCCGCGACCGAAGCGGCGGGGGGAAGGGCTGCCTCCGCCAGATGGGATCCGTCGAGGGGGACGAGCACATGGCGGAACATGGACTACCTCAGGATGACGATCTGATACACGAGATACAGGTTCAGGGTGACGATCGCGGCCGCCGAGAGGCTGGCCGCAATCGTCGTCAGACGTCGATTCACGAGAATTCCCATGATGTCGCGGCGAGCAGTGAACAGCACCAGCGGGATGACGGCGAAAGGCAGGCCGAAGCTCAGCACGACCTGGCTGAGCACCAACGTTCGGGTCGGGTCCAGGCCTAGGGCGATGACGATCAGCGACGGCAGCATCGTGACCAACCTGCGGATCCAGGCCGGGATGTGCGTGTGCAGGAATCCCTGCATGATGACCTGGCCGGCCATGGTGCCGACCGAGGCGGACGAGAGTCCGGCGGCCAGGAGCGATATTCCGAATACCCAGCTGGAAGCGGGCCCCAGCAGCGGTTCCAAGGTCCGATGGGCTTCCTCGATGGTGCCGATGCTGGTCAGCCCCTGGTTGAAGAACGTGGCGGCCGCCATGATCAGCATCGCCATGTTGATCATGCCGGCAGCGCCCATGGCGATCCCCACGTCCACCGTTTCGAAGCGCAGCAGCCGCCGCTGCTGGGCCGCGTTGCGGGTGACTATGCGGTTCTGCGTGAGGGAAGAATGCAGGAAGATGGCGTGGGGCATGACGGTGGCCCCCAGGATTCCCGCCGCCAGCAGAACGCTCTCCGGTCCGGCGAAGTGCGGTACCAGCGCGTAGTGCAGGACCTGATTCCAGGCGGGGCGGTCGATCAGCGTTTCCACCAGGTAGCACGCGGCCACCACTCCGACCATGACGGTGATCACGGCCTCCAACGGCCGAAAGCCGTAATTCTCCAGGCTCAGGATCAGGAAGGTTGCCACTGCCGTCAACAGGCCGGCGGCCCACAAAGGGATCCCGAAAAGCAAGTTGAAGCCCAAGGCGGCGCCGAGGAACTCCGCCAGGTCGGTGGCCATGGCGACGATCTCCATGAGCACCCACATGAATAGAACGAAGGGTCTGGGGAAGTGCGTCCGGCATTGCTCGGCGAGGTTGGCGCCCGATGCGATTCCCAGCTTGGCGGAGAGGGTCTGCAAGAGCATCGCCGTCAGATTGGATGCCACCACGACCCAAAGCAGTAAGTAGCCGTATTTGGCGCCGGCCGCGATGTTGGTAGCGAAGTTGCCCGGATCCATGTAGGCGACGCTGGCGATGAAGGCCGGGCCCAAGAACGGAAGCAGCCTGGCAAGCCTGCCCTTGTCGCTCTTGCCCGACAGCACCTCGTTGGCGGCCTTGAGAGTCCCCTCGTCGCCACGGCCGGAGGCAGGGGCGTGGGGGAGCTTCTCCTGATCCATGCTTCGCCTCTTACTCGGCCGGAAGAGGGCGAGCGGTCATGGGGATAGCCAACCGTCCCCTTTGGGCCAGCGCCTGAGGGAACAGCGGAGGGGTCGCAGACATCCGGTCAGTCGTCCTACCCGTGCCTCTGTGGGCTGCGAGAGAGCCTGCTCGCTGAGCAGGCTCAGCCCCGGGAACCCGGAGCAAAGCGGCTTGTTCACCGCCGGCTTTGGCGCCCCCGGCGAGATTCGAACTCAC
>JALHUE010000126.1 GCA_022866145.1 Anaerolineales bacterium
GATCGGATCGAAAAACGCCACCGGGTCGGCGACGTGAATCATCACCGGCAGACGCAGCTCCCCGGCGGTCTGCCAGATCGGATCGAGGCGCGGGTCATCGACGCTCACCAAGTGCCCGTCACTATCCTTCACACTCAAGCCAAGGCCCTTCCAGATCTTGAGGCCTTCCGCGCCGCGCTGTCGCTGCAGGCGCAGGCTGTGCGCCGCCCAATCCGGAAAGGCAGGACCCTGCACCTGCCACTGGGTCCAATCCACACCCCCGAAGACACAGAATCGCTCGGGTGCCGCGGCCTTGAAGCGGTCCAAATGCTGATGGAGCAGCAACTCGCCCCAGCCACCGTCCAGATCGATGAAGCGGCGCACCCCGGCTTGATCCAAGATGTGCAGCAGGTCGCCCACTGGCCGCTTATCCCAGCCTCCACCGAGCGGATCCGCCAGGTGGTTGTGGGCATCGATCACCGGGAAGCGCGGTCGAGTCACATCCGTGACTCGGGTGACGAGCTGCGAAACGGGGCGGAAATCCTTCAGCAACACTACTTCTCTCGGCCAATGACCACTTTCACGCCGGAGGCCGTCAGCGCCTCACGGAAGTCGGAAGGGGTTCGCTTATCGGTGACCAGGACATGCATCGCTGAGATCGAGGCGACAAAGGCGGCCGCCACGGCGCCGCACTTGGTGTGGTCGGCCAGGATGATGACCTGTCCACCAACGCGCAAGATGGCGCGATCCGTCAACGTCTCTGGCAGGTAGTCATTCGTCAAGCCGTGTTCCAGACTCACCGCCCGAATGCCCATGATGACCCTGTCGGCTCGCACCTCGGCCAAGGCCTGTTCAGTGATGTGCCCGATGAGCGAGTATTCCGAGTCGCGCAGCGAGCCCCCCAGTCCGATGAGCGTGATCCCTGGCAGGCCGGCGAGCAGGTTGAGCACGGGGAGCGAGTTGGTGATGACCGTCAGGCTCGGTCGGTCACGCAGAGCGCGGGCGGCTTCCAGAACCGTCGTGCCGCTCCCCAGGAAGACCGTCTCGCCGTCCTGCACCAACGTGGCGGCGGCTCGCCCGATCCACCTCTTCTCCCGTGCCTGCTCCTGGCTGCGCACCAACATCGGCGACTCAGGCGAAGCTTTGCGGATCGACAGAGCTCCGCCGTGGACGCGCTGGATCAGCCCCTGGCTGGCCAGTGCCTCCAGATCGCGGCGAGCCGTCGCCTCGCTGACGGCAAAGGCCTCGCAGATCTCGGGGACCAAGATTCGTTGCTGGTCCCCCAGGCGGCGGAGGATGGCCTCCTGGCGCTCAACTCCGGTCAGGCCGAGGTCACGTTCCACGCAAATTCCACCTTATTCGTGCATAATGCGCCGTAATCGATCACTCCGTGATGACTATATGAGCACGTTCGGTCACATGTCAAGAGGCAACGGCGGCAAGGAGACGAGCGGCCGGGCGGCCAGGCACATGGCCCGATCCGGCCGTCCAGGACCGGTGCGAGGAAGGTGGGGGATCTCCTCCCTTTGTTGGCGGACGGGGAGCTGGAAGGTGGCGTTCTTGAAGGCGTCTCCGCTGGTCGACGCTCCTTCAAGGCCGACATGGCGGCGCTCAGCCTGTGCCCGATCTCTCTCAACGCAGCCGGGTTCAAGGCTGACGGAGCAGCTCACCCTTGGACGACGTTCCGGGCGCTTCCGCTCACAAAGGGGGAGTAGCTGACTGACTCTGCCGTGCAGCTGGACCCACGCCGCGCGAGGCACAGCGTTGGTACGTGCGGCCGTGGTGGATCGACTGGCAGCCGTATGCCGCAGGTCGTTGAACCGGATGTCCGGCAAACCGGCCAGCCTGGGAAACGCCCTGCAACCGCCTCGCAGGTCCGTAGTTCGGTAGGCCGAGGCCGCGACCTCTGATTCACCCACCAGCGGTGGTGCCCAGCCAGCCGAGTTGCCCTAGAATGAAGGGGCCAACCCGAGCCCGCCGACCAGAATGGCGGGTAGCTTTCTGACCGCAACGCTCTCGGGTTGGGGTCGCCCGGTAGTTGGCGACTCTTGGCCCGGGGTCTTCGATGCAGACTGCCTGTTGGCAGCCAGAGCACCAAGGGAGCAACCGCCCCATGGACCCTTTCGCCTACCTGTCAGTTCTCGTCTCGATTGTGCTCGGATTGGGGATCACGCAGCTCCTGATGGGATTCTCGCGGTGGCTGGAGCAGCGGAAGGCATTTAGCGCATTCGGGCCTGCAATTGCCTGGGCCGCC
>JALHUE010000127.1 GCA_022866145.1 Anaerolineales bacterium
CCGACCACTTCATAGCCCCGATCAAGCGCGTGTTGCACCATGTACTGGCCAAGCTTCCCGGACGCGCCGATAATGCAAATCTTCATCTTTCTGTCCTGGACTCGAACGAGCTTGTTACTTGTGTTCATTTCGCTCTCCTTTGAATGCTGTGGGTGAGTTCTCAGCCAATCTCAACTAAGGCTGGTTGTTGATCCTTTACCCCTCTAATCAGAAGCCATAGGAAGATTGGTAACTCGCCAATCATGACTACTTGCGATACTGGAATGAGAAGCGTGTTGTAGTCAGGAAAGAGAAAGGTAGAAAGGAAACTGAGAAGATGTCCAAAACAGCCGACTACAAGTAGAACGCCCAGCACTCTAGGGACAATCCTCGATTTGTAGACAAGTATCCCGAGGGGAATGAGCCAAAGACCCCAGAAGAGCTCGGCTACCATCATCCCATGTTGATACATATCGAAGAAGAACATCGATAGTGTTTGCGATTGAGCCGGATTGAAGGCTGAGAGATGTCCAGAATCGGTTAGGAGCAGGATGGGAGCGTACTGATTGAGCATATTGAGGATGTTTACAGGAACACTGGCAACGACGAGCATCACCATCAGCCTGGCTTGGCCCTTGTCCACTGATTCAAACAAGTTGTATAGTGCAAGTACCAAGAGCAAGAAAACGACATAGCCGACTATCCAACTCACGAAACCGAGCCGGAATAGCCACTCAGATGCCAGAATACTCTTGGCTGTGGCCAAGGCATCGCCCGGCACATAGGTCTTTGAATCCACAACAATCCCGCTGAATATCATGAACACATCCATAATGAGGTACAGGATCCCTGCGCCTCTTGCGGCCTTCTTGAGTGAAGTCCTTTTCTCTTCCATCTCTATCTCCTTTTCGGAACGATATGGTTGAGTTTCATTGAATTGGACTTGCATAGAATTGTGGCGCCCTCCGACTACCGGTCGGCGAAATGGGCTGGAAATGTTGTCAAAGGAAAACCTCCTTTCCAGGGTGCCTATCCATTTACTACTCGACATCTGGCGCATCTGCCTGGCCGGGTCGGGCAGGCCCAACCGAGACCAATACCATCCCCAGATCACGCGCTTTCCTTAGCAATCTATGCAGCGCGGCCTGATCGGTCACAGGGCCGGTGAGCAGCGTGTAGCCGCCCTCCTCCAGCGTGATGGCCAGGCCCTCAAACCAATCGGCCCACCGGTCATCCAGGTGTCCTTTGATGCGGATTTCGTAGCGCTGAGGTTGGTTATGTCTTTCATCGTATGTTTGTTTGTCACTCTTCATGCGCCTCGTGTTTGTCCTTTCGTTGTTTATCTGCCCAAAGGATACCGCCGGAGGTGGTGAGGTGTCATCGCTATATGTGTTGATTGATGTGTTGATTGATGTGTTGAGTCCTAATCGGGAGGTTGTGATGGAAATAGAAAGCCCTGGCAGGTGGTTCGAGCCACGTGCCAGGGCCAGAGGTGATGATTGCGTATCAGCTAAAACAAAGCGAGTTCCTCAGCGCGGCGGACGGCTGCCCGGCGGTTGTTCACCCCCAGCTTTTTGAAGATGTTATTGGTATGGGTGCGCAGAGTGTGGAGCGACACGATCAGTTGTTGGGCAATTTCTGGGCCGCTCAATTCGGTTCGGAGCAGCTTGAGCACTTCCAGCTCGCGCTCGCTCAAAGGCTCTATCATGTCTGAGTCGTGATGGATAATTGGTGTTCTTGGCGCAGCCACTGGTTGTGTAAAAGCAGCCAGGAGTTTGTCCGCATAGGCGCTTAGCGGATGGCCTCGATCGCGCGATTGTTCTTCAATTAGCAATCGCATCGCTTCGCCTTCATCCACAAAGATGCGAACAGAGCCTTCCGGCTCGGCCAGGGCTAGGGCGCGCTCCAGCGGCGGGAGGGCGTTGGACAAGTCGTTCTGCGCCTGGCAGGCCAGGGCTTGCAGCAGCAGGATTTGGATGGCGCTGCCCATGCGGCCGCCCGTCTCTGCCGCTTGAAGAAGACGCCCCAGTAGCCGGGTAGCCTCGTCAAGGGAACCAGCCTCCCGATCGCTCCTACCGGCGGCGATCAGCACTCGGGCCAGCGTGATGTGCTCGAACTCGCGCGTGTAGCGGATGTCAGCATCCGCCGATAGCCCTTGCTCACGCGCCCACCTCTGGGCTTCGGCCAGCCTGCCCTGCTTGAGCCAGACCCGCGCCTTCAAGGCCGGAACGGGACGCACTTCGGGCAGGGGGCCTCGAATATGCACTCGCTCCGCCTCATCAAGCAGAGCGAGCGCGCCATCCAGGTCTCCCTGCGCCTCCTTCAAGCGCGCCTGGGAAACGCACAGGCGATGCGGCCAATCCGTCAACGTGGTCTGCTCGCCCACCGTTTGGCTGGTCTGCAAGTGTTGCGCGGCGGCTTCCAGGTCGCCCCGTTCAAGGTAAAGCTCCCCGAGACCGCGATACAAGTCTGCCGTTCCAAGGGGCATGGGCTCGCCCAGGCCTGTCGCGAGGCGTATTGAATGCTGATAGCTGCTTTCCGCCTCGTGGAGGCGGCCCAGCGCCACCCTGATGTCGGCCAGGAGGAATGTGGTGCCGATCAGGGTCAGGATATCGCCGGTCTTCCGCAGGTTCGTATGGAAATCGGCCAGGGAACGCTCGGCTGCCTCCATGTCTCCGCTTGCATACAGGGCAAGCACCAGGAGCGAGGTGGCCTGGATGTGCGTGGCCTGGTCATCTTCAGGGGTGAGTTCAAGCGCCTGCTGGGCATACTCTACGGCACTGGGGACATTGCCAAGCGCCAGGGAGCGGAAGGCCCGGGCGGTGGCGATCGAAGCTGGCAACGAGCGAAACTGCTCTTTATCCACGACGACCATCTTGTCCGTCGGCGTATCCAGCCAGCACTCGGCGTCATGCAAGCGGGCCTCGCTGGCCTCCAACTCGCCGCCATCCAGCAACGCCCAGGCATAGCCCAGGCTTAGCACCGGCCGGATGCGGATCAACCCGTCAGGTAGCGCTTTGACCCAGCCAAGCCATGTGGAGGATTGGTAACTGAGGGCCATTGCTGACCAGGCCAGTTCAATCAATCCCGCGGCGCGCTCAAAGTCCTCGGCGGCAAGCGCGTGGCGGATGGCATCGGGCGGCAGTCGGCTCTGTTCATACCACTCGCTCGCCCGCCGATGGAGCGTGGACACGCGATCGGGTTGCGCCTCCAGCAAGTGCGCTTGGAGGACTTCGGCGAAGAGGTGGTGATAGCGATACCACTGGCGCTGATCGTCAAGCGGAATGAGGAACAGGTTGCCGCGCTCCAGGGTTTCCAACATTTCCCTGCTGCCATCTTGTGCGGTCACGGCATCACACAGGGGACCACTCAAGCGGTCGAGAATAGCGGTTTGCAGTAGAAAGTTGCGCACATGTTCAGGCTGGCGTTGCAGAACCTCTTCGACCAGATAGTCCAGGATGAAATGGTGGCTGCCGGTGAAAGACCTGATGAAACCGGCGGTGTCTGATCGCCCCTGCATGGAAAGGGCGGCCAACTGCAGGCCGGCGATCCAACCTTCGGTGCGGGCTTCGAGCGCGGCGATGTCTGCATCTCCCAGGTTCAACCCCATCATCCGATTGAGGAATTCAGCGGCCTCGGCGCGGGTGAAGCGCAGGTCGGTTGCGCGCAGTTCGGTCATTTGGCTCCGGGCACGCAACCGGGCCAGGGGCAGATCTGGATCCTCACGGGTGGCGATGACCAGGTGCATCTGGGGCGGCAGATGCTCGAGCAGAAAGGCGAGGGCGTTCTCAACCGGTTTGGCATCAATCACGTGGTAGTCGTCAAAGACGAGGACCGAATCTTCCGGGAGGGTGGTGATCTCGTTGAGCAGGATGGGCAGGACCGATACGGGGGCTGGTGGCTGAGGCGATTGGAGCGTCCTCAACACCCCTGCGCCGATGTTCGCCGCAATCGTCTGCAAAGCGGCGACGAGGTAAGTCAGAAAGCATGCGAGGTCGTTGTCCCCTTCGTCTAGCGACAGCCAGGCAACCGGTCGCCCGCAACCGGCGACCCATTCGCTGACCAGCGTGGTCTTGCCAAAGCCGGCGGGGGCAGAGATGAGGGTCAGCTTGCAGCCCGAAGAGAGGCCCCCGTTCAGCCGCTCGATCAGGCGCGGGCGGAGGACAAGGTTGGCCCGGGGCGGGGGGACATAGAGCTTGGTGGCCAGAATCGCAGTGGGCACGGGTCAATTGTAGACCGCGCCCCCGCAAGTGTCCAAGATAGGGGGAAGATCCGAGTGTATCGAAATGGACCCTGGGAAAACACCAGAAACTCCGACCGGTCGGCTAGGCCTCAGATAGCCTCTTGGATCTATCGCGGCGAAGCCGGTTTGATCGACCTCAGGGTCAGTCGACAGCGTGAACCGTGGATGGCTGTAGTCAACCGCGCGTGCGATGCGCGGCAGGCCCCAAGAAGCATTCTCCGGTGATGCCTGCAGTTGACTGGTGTTGCCTAGAGGCGACGATGGGATTTGAACCCATGATCAGGGTTTTGCAGACCCCTGACACCAGGTGTCGCTGGAGCCATATCTTGGCCGCGTCGAAAGCCATAACCTGGCCGCTAGGCCGCGATCTCCCGCACAAGATCACACCCCGGACTGCCCCTTGGCTGCTCCGCGTAAACCATGACTTGGTCGAAAGAGGAAACAAACATGTTCTGGCCGTTCCGGCCATATCATGCTTGTAGCAACAGGAAGGGTAGTACGCGAGGCCCACACCGTCGCCCAGCACGTTGAATGGGCGGGGGGGTATAGACAGTAGCGCAACCGGGCGTTGGGGACGCGGTTGCAAGCATGATTCGGCCGTGGGCAATTGCAGGCATAATCTGGCCGGAACGGCCAGATTATGCTTGTAGTCACAACAACGAAAGTCGGGAAAGCCAGGTGCCCCAGGAGGGAATTGAACCCCCAACCTTGGCCTTAGGAGTGCCCTGCTCTATCCTTTTGAGCTACTGGGGCTTGCGGCCGATTATACAGCCCGACCGCGGTCGGGCTTAGCTGCCCTTCAGGCGCAGGCGGTAGGGGGTCACCGGCTCGCTGCGGCCGGCGAGCTCCACCGGCGGCAGCTTCTCGGCCTTCACCCCGGGGGCGCGGGCCAGAGTCGCATCGCTGACCAGCACCTCGCCGCCGCGGGCAAGCTCCTGCAGCCGCTTGGCGACATTGACCGTGTCGCCGACGACGGTGTAGTCCATCACCTTCTCCGAGCCGATGTTGCCGACAATGGCCTCGCCGGTGTGCAGCCCCACTCCTAGGCCCAGCGCTTGTAGGTCCGCATCCCCGTCGCGGCGCAGGTCGCTGAACAAGCGCTGCATCTCGACCGCCGTCTTGACTGCCCGCTCGGCATCGTCCTCGGCGGCCAGCGGCGCCCCGAAAAAGGCCATCAGCCCGTCGCCTAGGTACTTGTCGAACGTGCCCCGAAAGGTGAACACCACCTGGCTCAAGGACCGGAAGAAGCGGTTCAGCGTCTCGACGACCACCGGGGCTGAGGTGCGTTCGGTGTAGCGGGTGAAGCCGCGGATGTCGGCGAACAGCACCGTCACCAGGCGCGCCTCACCCCCCAGCTTCAGGTAGCGTTCGGGATCGGTCAGGATGACATCGGTGACGTCCTCGGCCATGTAGCGGTCGAGCACCTGGCGCAGCAGGCGGTTGCGGGCCTCGACCTCGTCGTTCAATCGCTTCAGGCGCAGCAGCGAGCGCACCCGGGTGAGCAGGATGATCGAGTTGTAGGGTTTGGTGACGAAGTCATCGGCGCCGGCCTCGATGGCTTTGATCTTCTCTTCCTCGCTGTCCAGTGCCGTAACGATCACCACCGGCACGAAGCGGGTTTGCGGGGCAGCCTTGATCTCGCGGCACAGCGTCAGGCCGTCCATGCGCGGCATCTGGATGTCGACCAGCGCCAAGTCTATCGGGCGCGAGCGGGCGATCTCCAGTGCCACCACCCCGTCGGGAGCGGTGTAGACCTCGGCGCCGGAGCCGCGCAGGTAGGCCTCCAGCAGGTCGCGATTCAGCCAGTCGTCGTCCACGACCAGCACCCGCGGCGGTCGGTTGAAGACCGAGTTCAGATCCATCCCCATGCCCGAGCGCCTCTCCATCAGGCGCC
>JALHUE010000128.1 GCA_022866145.1 Anaerolineales bacterium
CATCGGAATTTGCTTCATGGGAACCTCCTGAAGAGCGGGCTATCTCACCCTATCCCCGCACCCGTTCAGGAGGGTGTCAGTACTCAGTCCGTTGCGTGGCAATCTCCGCCCACAGGCAGGAAGAATCGCAAGATCGTCCCGTCGCCGGGGGGGCACTCGGCGGTAATCCGGCCTCCCTGGGCCAGGATCAAAGCCTTGGCGATGGCCAACCCCAATCCCGCTCCCCCGCTCTGACGATTGCGGGAGGCATCGGCCCGGTAAAAGCGCTCAAAGACGAGCGGCAGGTGCTCTTCAGAGATGCCCGGGCCGCGGTCGTGTACGGCGCATTCGCACTCGTCCCCCTGCCGGTGAATCTCGACCGTCACGGTCGAGCCCTCCGGGCTGTAGCGCAGGGCGTTGTCGAGCAGGTTGTCCAACACCTGGGACAACCGGTCTCTGTCGCCGAGGACGCAAGACGCCGCGGTCTCCTCGACTCTCACCGAGAGAACCGCCTTGCGCCCGGCGGCCATAGCGGCAAGATGCGCGCAGCGGGCACGTGCCAAGTCGGCCAGGTCGAGCGGCTGGAGCCTCATCTGCAGCGTTCCGGCATCGGCGCGCATCAGCACCAGCAGGTCATTGACCAGACGGATGAGGCGCTCGGTCTCGCGCTGCATGGATGCCAGCAGAGGCCCTCGCCCGGCGAGGTCATTCAGGGCGCCATCCTCCAGGGTTTCGATCGTGCCCTTGATGACCGTTAGCGGGGTGCGCAGCTCGTGGGTGACATCGGCTACGAAGGCGTTCTTGGCCTGATCCGAATGCCGCAGGTTCTCGGTCATCCGATTGAACGCCTGCCCGAGGCCGTTCAGCTCGCGCAGGCCGGCCTGCGCCGGGACGTGCTGACTCAGATCGCCGGTGCTGACCGCCGCCGCGGCGCGGGCGACCTCTTCGACCGGGCGGGCGATCCTCCTCGCCAGCAGCGACCCGGCTATGCCGGCCAGCACAACCGCCACCAGCGCGGCTGCAGCCAGGCTCAGCAGCAGGCTGGCAGGCAAACCGGAGGCGGGCAACGGCATCGCCAGGTAGACCAGGGCGGACACCGTGGTGCCTCCGTCCCGAATCGGCGCGGCGGCATACAGCACGCGCCGGCCTTGCGCCGTAGCGACACGCCGGATGGCGGTGGCGGGATGGCCCTGCAGCGCCTGGGCGATCTCGGGCCGCTGCAGCAGTTCCTCCGGCGTTGTGAACGGGGCATTCTCGGCAAGCGGGACCTGCACCGGATCCCCGGCCTGCGTCGCCGACAGCCCCACGATCACCGCGCCCTGGTCCCCGAGCAGGCGAGTGTGGATGCCGGGCAGGACATTCGCCGTTTGTGAGTACGGTTCGCCGGATGCGATGGGGAGCTCTTGGCCCTGAAGGGCGGCAGCCGTCAATTGCGCTTGGGCCAGCAGATTCTCGCGCTGAGTGTTGACGTACAGGGCTTCCACCGCCCGCCAGGAGAGCAGCGCCGCCAGCCCCATACCCAGGAGAAGGACCGCCAGGTGATTGGCGAACAGCCGGGTGCGCAGGGAAGCAGGCATTTTCAGGCGACGAGGCGGTAGCCGACGCCGCGCACGGTTTCGATGCAGTCGGCCTCGCTGGAGGCGGCTCGCAGCTTGGCGCGCAAGCGTTTGATGGCGCTGTCGACGGTGCGAGTGTCGCCGGCGAAATCGTAGCCCCAGGCCTGCTCCAGCAGGCGCTCGCGGGTCAGTACGCGGCCCGGATTGCTGAGGAACAGCGAGAGCAAGTCAAACTCCAGGCGGGTGAGTGACAGGCTGGACCCTGCCACGGTCGCCTCATGGCTCTCAGGATCCAGCCTCAGGTCCCCCTTGCCGCGCAAGATGCTGGTCGAGGCAGACGTGTTCTCGTCAGGCTGGCTGCGGCGAAGGACGGCTTTGATGCGCGCCAGCACCTCCCGCACGCTGAAGGGCTTGCAGATGTAGTCATCCGCACCGAGCTCCAGTCCGACGACGCGGTCGGTTTCCTCGCCCAGGGCGGTGATCATGATCACCGGCACATTACTGGTCTTGCGCAGTTCTCGACAGACGTCCAGCCCATCCACCTCGGGAAGCATCAGGTCCAGCAGGATCAGGTCAGGGTTCGCCTGGCGCGCCAGCTGCAGCGCCTGACGCCCGTCGGCGGCGATCAGCACCTCATAATTGGCGGCGCGCAGGTTGTAGGCAAGCAGATCGGTGACGGCGGGTTCGTCGTCGACGACGAGGATGCGGGCAACCATGCTCCATAGGATAGCCCGATTCTGTGGCAGGATGGTGTCAGGATTCCGACCCCAGACGGAGAGCTGAATGCCGACCGAGCTGGGTGTAGAGCGGACAATTGCGGCCTGCCCGGCGTTTGTCTCCCGCGGCAAAGCTGCCGGGGTCGGCCGAAGGCAAAGGGGGGATGACTGTGCCGAGCCCTTGTGCAACGGTGTCCGCAGGCCTGGAGGTTCCCAACGAGCGTGGACTGTCGCCCGGGCCATGCTGCGCAAGCCAGGCACTGAGGAAGTGGCGCCCCGGACGGGGCTAGGCTCGTGCATGGCCCCTCTCAGGTGCTGATGGATCGGTTGAGAGGGGCCCGGATTCTCGCAGGCCTGCGCGATCAGCCCAGCAAGGCGATCGGTGAAGGCGCTTCGCCCATGAATGCTGCCGGCCGAACTGTTCTCGCTGCCGACGCGTTCTCCGCATGTCAGCCTCCCCGGCTGGCATAGGCCCCAGGGCGCCACCCGGCTCCCATCCTTCTCTGGGGCCTGGTCGAACTGGCGGCCACCATGCAAGGGCAGCCGAGCGGCCAGTCGGCATGGCCAACGGCCGAGAGGCGCGGCCATCGCCCTTCCCTCGACATCCAAGCCACGTAGGCTATGGGTCGCAGCCCTGGCTCAGCCCATCTTCCCCTCGTCGTCGGCCTTGTGCCTCCGCGTTCTCGCCTTCAGGCGCCATCCCGACCGCTCTCTCGATCCGATCTTGCTTCCAACGGAAAGCGGCCTATGATCAAGACGGGAGCGAGTCTGACCGAAGGCCTGGTGGAGTTCGCCCATGTATCTGACAAGCCTTGCCGCAGATTCCCGTTGGTCATTGTCCGCCTCTAGTCGCTCGTATCTCCTTGGCGCTTCACTCTCCGTGTCTAGTCACATGCAGTGGGGGTAGATCGTTCAAGGCAACGGAAGTTGGGTGCAGAGAGGCCCGGTGCAGATCCTGGCGGATGCCGAACTGACGGAACGCGCTCAGAACGGAGATGCGGACGCCTTCGCCAACCTCTCTAGACGCCCGCATCAGCCTCCGCTGACCCGCATTGGCTGCAGGATTGAAGACCGGCAGCCGGGAGAAGAAGTCGGTAACGAGGCCTGAGGCTTCCATCTGAAGCCCATCGACGGCGACGCGACGTGTGCGCCCGGAAGGAGGTCCATCGTGAGCCGTCCATCTCCGACGAATCTCAGCTTTGCGTTGTTCACGTGCCTCGTGGTGACCCTAGCGGCATGTGCTCCGGCCGCGACGGGGCCTCGAGTGTGGATCGACGTGCCGACAACCGGGGCGCGGATTGATCCCGGCCAGGAGTTGCGCATCCGCTCGCACGCCTATGCCCCCGGGGGCGTCGCCGAAGTTCTGCTCAGTGTCAACGGCGAACCCTACAGCCGCGAGCCTGTTGCCGCGGTCGGCGAGGCCTTCAGCCATGCTGCGCAGACCTGGACTGCGGACCAGCCGGGGGAGTATTCCCTCCGAGTGGTCGCGTATGACGTTGCCGGCGCCGCCAGCGCCCCCGCCGTGGTTTGGGTCACGGTGGGGTCGCCGTTGGCGCCCGCTCTGCTTGCGCCGTCGACACCGAGCCAACCGATCGTGACAGAGGGGCCGACGGCCGCACCGGCCACACCGACGAGCACACCATCGCCGCCCGTCACCGCCAAGTTGTGGGTGGACCAGGCGGAGTTGACGGCCGGCGAGTGCACCACCCTGCACTGGGATACCGCCTTCGCCACGCAGGTGTTCCTCGGGACGACGGCCGTGGATGCAATGGGGGCGATGCAGATCTGCCCGCAGGACTCCACGGCGTACCGACTGAGGGCGTCAGGTCCCTCGGGCGAGATCGAGCGGACCGTCGGCCTCGCGGTCACAGCTCCTCAGGACACAGAGGGACCGTCGCTGAGTGGCTTGTCCAACTCGCCGGCTTCGATCTGGGACGGTTCGGGCTGCGGCGCTACAACGGCGACAGTCACTGTGACGGCCACGGACGCCTCCGGCGTTGCGAAGGTCGAGCTGCACTACCGCGTCGTGAAGGGTTCAGAGCAAGGGGAGTGGCGCGTCCGATCGATGTCCCCGGCCGGAGGCAACACTTACTCGGCCACCCTTGGACCGGCAGAGCTCGGTGCAAGCTTGGCGCTCTACGGCGGCGGCACGGTCGAATACCGGGTGCGCGCGAGCGATAGCCAGGGGAATTCGGCGCAATCTGGCAAGTCAACCTTCTCTGCACAAGTCTGCTTTGGATGACGGAGGCCGGCATGAAAACCAGGCGGTCTCGTGCCTTCACCTGCTGCTTGATCCCTCTCCTTATCGGTGTTGGGCTGGTGGCATTGGCTCTTGTCGGGCTCTTCCTGGCGAGGATCTTTCTCTGGATGCCGAACCGATCCCCAGACGTGCTCATGCGTTCACCCCTGCACGGCGATCAGGTCTCTCTCCAGCAGGGTGCGTTGGTGCAGGCCATAGCCCGCGATCGGCAAGGGATACTCCGCATTGAGCTGTGGGTCGATGGCGAGCTCTTGACAGCGGCCAATTCGCAAGTGAGCGGAGGTAGCACTCCGTTCCCCCTCTCGGAGCTGTGGCATCCGACAAGCCTTGGCAAGCACACGTTGACTATTCGTGCCTTTGACCAGGACCTGAAGGCTGGCCAGGCGACCGTCGTCGTCGAGGTTGTGGACAAGCCCACAGCCCTTCCGCCCGAGACGTACGAGGTGCAGGAAGGGGACACACTGGCTGACATCGCCAGCCGCTATGGCCTGCCACCGGAAGATCTGGCTCAGGCGAACGCGGGACTGGCGGATCCGCTGTCTCCGGGGGCGACGATCAGCCTGCCGCCCCCACCGGAGGATGGCGAGGGGCCGCCTCCGGCGGAAGCCGCGCCTCCCGACCTGCTGCCCGGCGAGTCCCCGCCGGAACCTCTCGAGGCCTGGCGGCCCTCGCTCGAGGACCTGGCCCTGCGTTCAATCGGGAGGATTCCGCGCGGGCGGCTCATCGAGCTGGAGGCGCTCTCCCTGGAAGTGGACAAGGCCTACGACGGAGTCTACTGCTACCTTTCCCTCGACGGGTCGGCGTTCGAGCGCGTCCCCGCCGGGGGTTATCTGGAGGACCTGGGTGACCAGCGATGGGGCATCGAAGATTGGATGGCGGGGGACCGGAGGCGGGTGGTGCATATTGCCGAAGGAACCTCATCGTTCGCCCTGGCCGCCAACTGCCTTGGGTTGCGTGGCACCCCGTACGGCGGCGAGCTGTTCGATCTCGGCGCCATCACCGTTCGGCACTCGGAAGGCGCGTGGGACGGCAGCCCGATCGAGGCGAGGGGGGTGGGAGAAGACGGCTGGTTCCGCGTGGGCTATCGCATCCATCCCCCTTCCTACTCCGAACCCCCGGCCGTCAGGCCGCTCACGGGGGAAGAAGAGCCGGAGCCCCCGTACATGCCGCAGCCGATCCTGTACAAAGAATGCGGTCGGCTTTGGGCGGGGCCGGCCGTCAGCATTGATGATGGGCGCGTCCTGCCCCCCAGCTGGTTAGTCACCTGCAACTTGGGGATCGACTACACCGGCGCGGCCGAGGGGTTCTTGCTTCTGCGAGACGGCGCAATCGTGCGAGATATCCCCACCGGCCGGGGTGAGGTCGGTATCACCCTGAGGGGCTGGCAACCCTACGGTCCATTGGCGACGGCCATCCAACCCGACGGATCGGTGAGCGCCATCTGGCCGGATACCGGCGATCTGCCCTCGCCGGGCGAGACGTACGAATTCCAGGTCATTGCCTACGTTGGTGACCCGGTGCGTGATCCGCCGGCCGGCTGGCGATCGCCGCCGAGCAATGTCGTCGAGATCGGGTCCGACATCTGGGCCGAGGGGCGCAATGTGCGCCTCACGCTCTTTGAGCTCGATACGGGCTGCCTAACCGCCGATCTGTTCGTGGGGGGAGGATTGGACACCACCGGCGCGGGAGGAGTGAGGCCGGTCGATGGACAGGGGCATCCGATCCGGGACGGATGCGACGCCGACATCGACGAGTGGGGACTGACGACCGGTGGGGTGGACGCCAATGGAAGGCGCATCTTCAGCGTGAACCACTACATCCATAGCTGGCGCCGGTACGTGCTCGAGCGGAGCTTCCACTTCTACAACCCCTCCATCGAGCTATACCTGGGTCCGACGGACTCCCTGACGATCTCGATGAGGCTGTGGGAGGATGACGTCTGGAGCGCCGCCGAAGCGATCTGCCACGGGGAGGTTGTGTACAGCCCTGCCGACCTGGAAGCCATTGAGGACGGTCCTGGGGAACGCCTGGTGCTGGGACAAGGCTTTGCCAGCCACTATGGAGACTGCTACCTGACGTACAGAATCACCGTACTTCCCTAGAAGCCTCGCACGACGGAGGACGTCCGGAGAATCGTCTGCCTGGACTGTGGCCTTCGAGCGCGACCCAACGTACACGGGTCACAGGATAGCCATGATCGCCTGACCCCGCGGGTGGAAGGTGCGGACGAACCCGCCCCTCGGCCTAGCGCTGTCCGACGGAACGAATGCCTATCGCTATGGAAACGGCCGGTTGGCAGAGGAACGGACTCGCTGGAACTGTCCGTACCTTCCTGTGCCGGCCTGGCGCAACGGGAGGGTAGCGCACGTTGCTCTTGACCAGCCGAGGCGCCGCCTTGGCGTCCGCAGCCGCCTCCCTACTATCGTTGGGAGGGGCTTCGTGAGGGCGTGTTTGCACCGAGTGAACTAGTCTCTGGCGAGTCTGTCCACAACGCTGAATATGTGAAGCTTGCCTTGAATCCAGGCGGCGGCTCAGGTGGCACGTGCTCCGGTGAGTCCGGCGGGCCCGATCTGCTCGGTGGAATCAACACGGTGTTGGCAGTGAATTCCTATCTCACGAACGTCAATTGCTCGGGGGTGGGCTACTTCAGCCAGGGTTGATATCCCCGTAGTGCCTGACTGGATCGAGGGGTTCCTGGACTGAGCCCTCGACCCTTGCCCCGGGGATGCACTCTGCGCCCGCCTTATCCAGGCGGGCTTCGCTTTGCCAGTCGGTGCTTGGTGCTGGGTTGAATCAAGCCAGGTATGATATCGGCGTGCGGGTCTGAGATGGAGGAGCACTCGTGTGCAGCAGGCATTTCCACGTGTTGCTGGTCATCCTGGCTGTTGGCATGTCAACCATCGCCTGCC
>JALHUE010000129.1 GCA_022866145.1 Anaerolineales bacterium
CCGTTGGCCGGTCTTGGCCGAAACGAAGAGAGCGGGGACATAGTCGAGGAAGTTGAGCTGCTGCCGCACATGTTCGGCATAGGCCGGCTGGGTGTGGGTGTCCTTCGGCACGGCATCCCACTTGTTGATCACGATGATGATGCTCTTGCGCTTTTCGAGGGCAATGCCGGCGATGTGAGTGTCTTGGGCGCGCACGCCTTCCGTGGCGTCGATCACCAGCAGGACGACCTCCGAGCGTTCGATGGCGCGCACTGCCCGCAGGACGGAGTACTTCTCCACCCCGACCTCGATCCGGCCGCGGCGGCGGATGCCGGCCGTGTCGATCAAGGTCACCGGAAGGCCATGATAGGTCAGCCGGGTGTCAACCGCGTCGCGCGTCGTGCCTGGGATGGGCGAGACCAGCACCCGCTCCTCCCCCAGCAGCCGGTTAAGCAGGCTCGACTTGCCGACGTTGGGCCGCCCGACAATCGCCAGCCGCAGCGAGGGCTCTTCCTCGGCCGGCGCCTCGGCGGCTGGCGGCAGCAGTTCCAGCAAGCGGTCGAGAAGGTCGCCCGTACCGCTCCCATGCAGCGCCGAAACCGGAAACGGGTCGCCCATCCCGAGTTCATAGAACTCGGACAGGCGGGTCCGGCGCTCGGCGTTGTCGGCCTTGTTGACCGCCAGCAGCAGGGCTGGGGCGCCTTCCCCCTGGTTGCGCTGGGCGCGGCGCAGGATGTCGGCGACTTCCTGGTCAGCGGGCGTCACGCCGGCCTCGGCATCGACCAGAAAGATGACCGCGTCCGCTTCGCTGGCCGCCAGCTCTGCCTGGGCCCGGATCTGCGGGATGTAGTCGGCCGAATCGAGCGAAAGCGGCTCCTGCCGCTGCAGCGTCGAGGGATCGATCCCGCCGGTATCGACGATGTCGAAGGTCCGGCCGGACCAGTGCGCCTCGGCCACAAGCCGGTCGCGGGTGGTTCCCGGGCGAGCATCGACGACGGCCAGGCGTTCGCCGGCCAGGCGGTTGAACAGGCTCGACTTGCCCACGTTTGGCCGGCCGACGAGGGCGACCATGAGCTTGGTCATGTCGGTCTCAAGGGGCGGGGGTCGATTTGCGGATCGGCGTGGTCGAGATGACGATCTCCACCGAGTCGGGGACGATCGACTGCACGATCACATTCTCGGGCAGGGAGACCACGACCGGTGTCAGCTGATGAGTGCCAGGCCCGAGCCCGGTGACATCGACGGAGATCAGCAGGTCCTCCGGCTGAATCGACTCGAGCGTCGGGAGTGGCCCCTTCAAGATGACGCTGACGAACTCGGGGGAGGAGCCGGCGAACAGCCCCGGACGCAAGCCCTCGATCGCCAGCTCATGGGTCAGGGTAGAGGTGATCTCGATCGGGGCGATGCCGACCCGCACCAAGACCGTCTGGTCGCCAACCAGGATCACATCCGCGGGAACGGAGATCCCCACCCGCTTCTCCACCGGGCCGGTCAGCCCTTGCAGGTCTACTGGATCGGTCTCGACGAAGCCCGGCAGGTTCTCGACGGCATCCGGTGTGGCGGAGAACACCGTCACCAGGGTGGGAGTGACGCCGATCTCGGTAATCTGATAGCCGGGGTCGGGGTCGCCTTCGATGATCGGGATCACGGCCACCAGCCGGTAGCCGCCGAGCTGGCTGACGCGGGCCGCGACCCGCGCCGATGCCGGGGTCAGGCGCACACCTTCCACTGCTTGCCGCTGGCTGTCGATGGCGATCAGCTCAACGTTGGAGTCGAAGTCCTGGCGGCGGCCGGACTGATCGATCTCCGCCAGGGCGCCAACCACCTGTTGCACCATCGAGGTCGGCCCCTCCACCTCGACGCTGGCCGGGGCAGACTGGAGGGAACTGGTGCGGTACCCCAGTGCAAGCTCGCCAAGGGCCTCGACGACGACCGGAACGGTCTGGGTGCTGGCCGCCTCCAGCCTCAGGCTGACCTCTGCGGGTTGGATCTCGATAATGCGGATCGGGGCTCGTGCCGTCGTGGCAACGATCGGCAGCCGGTGCTCGCCCGCCGCCAGGCCGGCCAGGTCGACGGTCAGCTTGAAGTCCTCGGCGGACAGCTCTTCCCACACCGAGGTTGGTGCCCGAAGGGTGAGGCGGGCTTCGCCTGGGATCGTCCCCACTGGCTGCAGTCCTTCTTCCACGCCGACGTAGCTGATCGTCAGCGGGGAAGCGAAGGACCGCTCCAGCACCGGGTCGGAATCGTTGACGGCCGCCACCCAGATCGTGAACGCCAGAATGACCGACAGGGCAAGGGAGCCTAGAGTCTCCAGCGGGAGGCGGCGGCGCATGCCCCTCACTCCTTGCGGCGCGCCAGCCGACGTTGGCGGGCCTGCTCACCCAGCTGGTCCAGCCAATCGGGCATCCAGCCGCGCCGCCGTGGGCGGTGAAAGGCGATCAGGATGTTGCGCAGGCGGTTGAGGTCGAGGCGGCGGATCATCCGTCCTTTGTGGGCGACGGAGATGCCCCCGGTCTCTTCGGAGACGACCACGGCCACAGCATCGCTGACCTCGCTGATCCCCAGGGCGGCTCGGTGGCGCAAGCCCATGTGACGTTCCGGTGAGCGGGAGAGGGTGCCGCTCGCCGAGAGCGGCATCACGCAGCCGGCAGCCACGAGCCGCTGGCGGCGGATGATGACCGCCCCATCGTGGAGTGGTGTGTTGACGTAGAAGATCTGCAGCAGCAGCTCGGGGGTGAGCACGGCATCCAGCAGCACCCCGGTCTCGATGTATTCGTCCAGGGGGGTTTCGCGCTCGATGACGATCAGGGCCCCCTGGCGGGTGTCGGACAGCCGCTGGCTGGCGTTGGCCACGGCCTCCACCCAACGCTCGAGGTGCGATGGCTCGGCCGGAGCCCCGATCACGGAGCTGGCGCGCCCCAGGCGCTCGAGGGCGCGGCGGATCTCCGGGGCAAAGATGACCGGAATGGCGATGATCAGCGCCGGCAGGGCGGCGCGCAGCAGCCAGGAGAAAGCCGCCAAGGGCAGGAGTGCGGTCAGAAGCGCGATGATAGCGACCAGCAGGATCAGTCCGCGCAACAGCACGACCGCCTGCGTGCCGCGGGCCAGCTGGAGCAAGGAAAAGACGATGGCGGCGACCAGGATCAGGTCGAGGACGGCCGCCCAGTCGAGCCGTTGCAGGAGGAAAGCCAGCTCGCTGATCAGTCCATCCACGGCGGTGTCCCTGTGCCGGTCCGGGAAATGCTACTGGCCGGCTTCAAGATTGCGCAGGAGCTCCTTGTAGCCCTCGACGTCCGGCGGGTTGAGGGAGATGATGATCTGAATGGTGCGGGCCGCTTCCCGCACCGAGCCGGCGTCGAGTTGGATCTCCCCCAGGGCGTCATACTGGGCGAGGGCGTCGGCCGATCTGCCGGCGGCGCGGTAGGCCTCGGCTAGCCGGGCGTGCAGCGCTTGCTTGCCCGGATGCTCACGCGCCATCTCTTCCAGCAGTGCCAGGGCCTCGACGCCTCGCCCGTTCTGGACCAGGAACTCCAGATACCCGTCGAGCTCCTTGGCCGCTTGCTCTTCCTGGCCCAGGCGAAGATTGAGGTCGACGCTCTCGCGCCGGGCTTTCTCGTCGTTGGGATCGAGCTTGCGCACCTGGCCGTAGACGCGCAGCGCGCCGCGCCAATCCAGGCGCGACAGGTCAATGTCGGCCATGCGGTGCAGGATAGTGAGCTGCTTCTGGCGGCTGACGGTGCCGCGTTGGGTCAGGCTGAGCGCCTGCTCGAGCGTCGTGCGGGCCTGATCGATCTCGGCCATCTGACGGTACAGATCGACCAACTCCAGGTACTGGTCGACGGCTTCGTCGACGCGGTCCTGCTGCGCCAGCAGGTCAATCAGGTGGGTGCGCAGCGAGATGTCGACCGGCGAGTACTGCAGGATCTGAGCGTAGACGTCCGCCGCCTGACGGTTCTCGCCGCGCACGCGGTGCGTGGCGGCGATCACCTGGAGCTTCTCGACCGCAGCTTCGGTGCGGTTGGTCTTCATCAAGATGCCGGCCATGCGGCTGTGCAGCGACAGGTAGTTAGGCGCGTAGTGCAGCGCCAGGAAGGCTTCCTCCATCGCCGACAGGTAGTGGCCTTCCGCCGTCAGTTGTTCGATGCGGCCGAGGGCGCGCACCACCTGCTCAGTACCTCCGTCTCGGACCCACTCGGCGATCGGCTTCACTTTACCGATGTCCGTGTCGCCGTCGACTGTCGCCCGGGCCTTGCGGACATTCGACAGCCAGGCGGGCCCGGTGAGAAACGCCAGGGTGTTCTCAACGATCTTGCGCAGGCCTTCTGGATCGTCAGCATTCAGCGAGGCCTGCATGGCGTCATACATCTCATCCAGCTGGGAGGATTGGCCCTCGGCCACAGACAGGTTGTCGGCCCGCCGCAGCGCCTGCAACAAGAAGCGGGCGGCTTCGGCCTGATCGCCTTCGGCTCGCGCCAGGCGGCCCAGCGACAGGTTGGCGCCCATGTCCAGGTCCGGATGCCCGAGGGCGGCCATCAGGTGTTTGCGCGCCTTGTCCACCTGGCCCAGATCCTTGTACAGCATGCCGATGTTGTAATGCACGGTCGGGTGGTCCAGTCCGGCCTCGACGGCTCGCTCGTATTCCTTAACGGCCTGGGTGCTGCTGCCGTGGGACTGCAGATCGATGGCGGTGCTCAGGCTGCGGTACATCTGCGGCCGGCCGATGGCCTTGCGATCGGAGGGTTCGGCCTTGCCCCTTTTCAGGGCGCTCTTGCCGGCGGCAGCCGGGGCTTCCTTGGGCTCCTCGAAGAGAACCCCGGCCAGGTAGCTAAGCGCCTGGCGCTGGGCGGCCGTCTCCGGGTCGTCCAGTGCGCGTTCGGACTCGGCCTGGGTATCCTTCTCCAGGTACCCCTTGACCTCGGCCGGGCGCAGCGGGCTGGTGGCGGGCTTGGGGGGCGAGGGGGGAGGCAGCGGCCGTCCCTCGCGCAGCATGCGCAGGGTCGTGCCGGCCTCGGGGTCGGCGGGGATCAATCCCAACGCCCGCTGGGCGGCTTCGACGGCGCGCTCGGTCTTCCCGGCCTTCTGCAGGATGCAGGCGATGGCGATGTATTCTTCGACCGCCTGACGGCGTCGGCCGAGGCGTTCGTAGGTCAGGGCGAGGCGGGAGCGGACGGCCAGGTTATCCGGCGCCAGGCGGGCCATATGGCCCCAGTTGGCGACGGCCTTGTCGACATCGCGGCGGCGGCTGTACAGCTCGGCCACGGCTTCCCGCGATTCGAGGGCGTCCTTGGTTTGACCGAGGGTTTCGAAGATCTCGGCGCACTTCTCGCGCGGCACCGGATCTTCCGGGGCAGCCTTGGCGGCGCGGAAGTACACGCCCAAGGCCTCCCGGTGCTTGTCGGTCTCGAGCAGCGCCAGCCCGAGGGCGTTGAGGGCGTCAGGGCTCTCGGGGAACTCGGCCAGCGCCTTCTGGTAGTAGCCGGCGGCGTGATCCCAGTCGAGCTCCCAGGCCGCGGAGTGCCCAAGGCGCATCGATTCTTCGAAGAGATCCTGTCGTCCGGTCATGAATGGACTCGCGCCGCAGCGGGGATGGCAAGGCGAGTATAGCACAGCTGCTGTGTTCGCCCCGCATCCGGCCGTAGTACTCCGGGCTTCGAGATGGGCAGCGGCTGCTCATAGACAGGCGGCACCGGCCGAGAACGGTGGGCGACCGCCAGGCATTCGTCAGCTCGCTTGTGTAGGGCGTGTGCCCCGCAAGCTGGCGGTCCCGATTCCCGGCAGCCGGCCCGCACGCCGCCGTCAGGCAGGCTGCATGTCGGCCCAGGTGCGGCCGACCTTGGCATCCGTCTTCAAGGGGACCTCCAGGCTGACGGCCGCCTCCATCACGGCCTGGACACACGACACGGTGTCGCCGACCTCGTCCAGCGGGACTTCGAAGACCAATTCATCGTGCACCTGAAGCAGCATGTGAGCGTGCAGCCCAGCCTTGGCCAGCGCCGCCGGCAGACGCATCATGGCGATCTTGATCACGTCGGCCGCCGTGCCCTGAATCGGAGCGTTGATCGCCTCGCGCTCGGCCCGGGCACGATTGACCTCGGGGACGCCGCTGGCGGTCGGCGCCAACTGCGGGAAATAGCGGCGCCGGCCGAACAGGGTCTCGACGAAGCCTTGCTCCGCCGCCAGGCGGCGGGTGTGCTCGAGGTAGGCCCGCACCCCCGGGAAGCGCTGGAAGTACACCTTGACGAAGGTCTCAGCTTCGGCCAGCGTCATGTCGGTCGAACGCGACAGGCCGTAAGCGCTCATGCCGTAGATCAGTCCGAAGTTCACCGCCTTGGCGTGGCGCCGCAGGTCGGGAGCGATCGTGGCTGGATCTCCGCCGAACACCGCCGCGGCCGTGGCGGCGTGGATGTCCTGGTCATCGAGGAACGCCTGGATCATGGCCTGGTCCCGGGCCATGTGGGCCACGATCCGCAGCTCGATCTGCGAGTAGTCGACGCTGAGCAACGCCTGGCCGTCCTCGGCGATGAAGGCATTGCGGATCTGGCGCCCAAGTTCGGTGCGGATCGGGATGTTCTGCAGATTGGGGTCGGACGAAGCCAGGCGGCCGGTGACCGAGCCGGTCTGGCTGTAGGAGGTGTGAACCCGGCCGGTCGCCGGCAGCACCCGCGCCGGCAGGGCGTCGGTGTAGGTGGACTTGAGCTTGGAGATCTCACGATGCTCCAGGATCAGGTCGACCACCCGGTGCTTGTGGCGCAGCTCGTCGAGTACCGAGGCCGCCGTCGAGTAGCGGCCGGCAGCGGTCTTACGCGTCCGATCCGGGGGCTCGAGCCCGAGTTCGACGAACAGCACCTGCGAGAGCTGCTGGGTGGAGTTAATATTGAACTCATGCCCGACCTGGTTGTACACCTGGCCCTCGAGCTCCGCCAGGCGGACGGCCAGCTGCTGCGACAGCGTGCCGAGGAAGCCGACGTCCAGGCGGATGCCAGCCATCTCCATCTCCGCCAAGACGCTGACCAAGGGCATTTCCATTTGGCGGAACAGCTCAGCCTGCCCCTTCTCCTTCATCTCCGCCTCGAGTTGCGGCAGCAGGGCAAGGCAGATCTCGGCATCGGCGGCAGCGTACGGCGCGACCTGATCGATGGGCACGTCCGCCATCGAGCGCTGGTTCTTGCCGCTTCCGATCAGGGTTTCGATCTCGGTCATGTCTCGGCCGAGACGGACCCAGGCCAGGCTCTTCAGGCCCAGGTTGCGCGAGGCTGGGTCGCACAGCCATTCGGCCAGCATGGTATCGAACGCCAGAGGCGCGACGGGGAGGCCGTGCCGGGCCAGGACGATGTAGTCGTACTTGAGATTGTGGCCGACCTTCGGGAGATGGGGCGCAGCCAGCGCGGAGCGCAGGCCGTCGACCACCTGCGCCAGATCGAGCTGCGCACCTCCCGCCCAGGCCGGCGAGTGGCCGACCGGGAGGTAGATGCCGGCGCCGGCCTCGGTCGCCAGCGAGATTCCGACCAGGGCCGCGGCCATCGGATCGGTCGAGGTGGTTTCCGTATCGATGGCCAGGACACTGGCTGAACCCAGCTGCCTCGCCAGGCGCGCCAGGTCCTCGGAGGTATTGACGATCCAGGTCGTAGGGCCTGCCTGCGCTGGCTGCGCACCGGGGGATATGAACAGAGGCAGTTGCTGCCTGCCCGGCAGCAGGCCTGGCTCCTCGGCCGCTGCCTGCAACCGCGTGAGCAAGGTGCGGAACTCGAGCTGTCGAAACAGCTCGGACACGGCCTCGCGATCGTAGCCCTGCAGGCGGCAGGCCTGCAGGTCAAAGGCGATCGGGACATCGGTGACGATGGTCCCCAGGCCGCGGCTGAGGTAGGCACTCTCCCGTCCCTCCTCGAGCTTGGTCCGGAAGCGGGGCGCGACCTGTTCGAGGTGGTCATAGATCGCATCCAGCGTTCGGTGCTCCTGCAGCAGCGCCACGGCGGTCTTCTCGCCGATGCCCCGCACGCCCGGGATGTTGTCGCTGCTGTCCCCAATCAGGGCCTTGAGGTCGACCAACTGGCTCGGGGCCAGGCCGTACCTGGCGGATACCTCCTCCGGGCCGTAGTCCACGGCCTCGGAGAGCTTCTGACCCGCGAGCAGGATATGGATGTTCGGGCTGGCCAATTGGAGCAGATCGCGGTCCCCGGTGAGGATGACGACCTGGGCGCCCAGGTCCGCCGCCAGGCGGGCGACGGTGCCCAGGACGTCGTCGGCTTCAAAGCCTTCGGCTTCGAGGACGGGGATGCGGAAGGCCTGGACCAACTGGCGGATGCGCTCGATCTGCGGCTGCAGGTCGTCGGGCATCTTCTCGCGGGTCGCTTTGTAGTCCGGGTACATGTCGTCGCGAAAGGTGCGGCCGGTGTCAAACGAGACGGCCAGGTAGTCCGGCGCATCCTGCTCAATCACGCGCAGCAGGACGGAGACGAAGCCATACGTCCCGGCAGTGGGCTCGCCGCTCTTGGTCATCCAGCGCGATCCGTCACTGGCCCGCGTCAGCGCGTAATAGGTGCGGTAGGCCAGGGCGTGACCGTCGATCAGATACAGGCGGGGGCGTTTTCCCATGAGGCGGCCTCTCTCTTGCGGCTGTGGCTGCAGCCGTTTGGATCCGCTGCAGGTCTGCGCTGCACTGGGCGGCAGCCGACCGTTGGCGACAGGCAGGGCAATGTCACTCTGCCCAGGTGGTGTATTCGAAGCGCAGGGCCTCTCCCGCTTCTACGACTACCAGATACCCCGACCGCCCCTGATCGGTCCAGTAGCACACACGCCAACCCGGGTGTAATTCGGGCGCGGCGACGGGCTCCGCCGAATGCGGCTCGTCCCTGCATTGGGGTGCGGCCTCGGAATCCGCGAGCAGACGCGGCCGGCCAATCCGGGCGGAGCCGAAGCCGGACAGATCTGCCTGCCGCGCCGATCCCTGCCACACAATGTCCGCCCCGGCATCGTCCTGCACCTGCCCGAGATCGAGGTCGAAGGCGACCCCCGGCGGAAGGGCGGCACTGCCGGAGACTAGCACCTCCTGCAGCGGAGTGGGTGCGAGGTCCGCGGTCTGGTCGGGATTGGGACTGAGGGTTTCGACGCCCATGGGTTCGGGCAGGACGGCGACTTTCACCCAGAACGAGAGCCGGCCTCCATCACCGACTCCGAACAGCCGCCCCTGCGGGTCCTGCAGCTTCCAGAATCCCTGGTACGCCCCGGGCTGATCCGGAGCGATCATTTCCAGCGATAGGTCAACGGTCCCCCCCGGCAGGACGGTGTGCGTCAGGGGGGTGGTGCGCGGCGCTCCCATTCGGGCGCCGCCGAGGAACGTCAGGGCATAAGCACCGTCCCATACGCAGCTCCCGTCGTTGCGCAAGCGCCAGGATTTGGTGAACGGAGTTTCAGGCTGCAGGCTGGTGTTGTCCGGAATGGCAACATCCTGAAGGAAGGTGGCCCGGAGCAGGCATTCCGAGTCGCCTGGCTCTGCAGGGATCTGCATTCCGGTGGAAGAGATCAGCGGTCCGGAGACCGGGGAGGCGGTGGCCTGCGCTTCGGACGGGAGGCTCGCAGGGAGGTCCGCCGGCGCTGGCACAGATCCCCCGTTGACACAGGCAGCCAGCGCCGCCGCCAACAGCACCCATGCAGGGGCAATTTCCCACGCGAAGAAGCCGGGGGCTGGTCCCGGGGGAGCAGAGGCTGATCGGCGGCTTGAGCGCATGATGCGCCAGGAGGGTCGAATGGCTCGGGCCTTTCTCTGCCGGCGAGAGCTGGCGGCCGGCACGGATTCAGTTGATGATCTTGGGGTTCAACCAGTAGGCATCGTCATCGGATGAGGCGCCGTTGGAGGCGACCGCCAGGACGAACTCGACGGATTTCCCGCTCAGGCTGGTAAGGTCGAGGTCGATCTTCTGCCACTCGCCATCATACTTCTGGCTCCACTGCATGAGGTTCTGCAGGGTTCCGCCGTCGATCCTGTAGTTGAGTTGGTAGATCGCATTGCAGCCGGTGGAATCGTAGCGGCAGCCGATGTGGGTTCTGAATCGATACCCGCTCATCACCTGCAGCGCCGGGAAGCGGCCGGAGATTACGCCGTCCGTCGCCATCTGGGGACGGGTGAGCAACGTGGGCTCATCCTCGACCACGCCATTCTCGAACCGGGGTTCCTCCAGGCGAAGAACGAATCCGTTGGGATCGCCTTCGGTGCCGGGACACGGAAGCACTCCGGCCGCGCTCCGCCATTCGGCGTCGCAGTAGTTTTCGGCCAGGTTGTAGATCGTACGGCCGGATGTGGCCGGGGTCAGCGTAGGACCGACCACGACCTGGACATAGATGGATCCTCCCCCGCCCACACCGAAGTCAATCCCGCTGCTGTTGCGCAGCTTCCAGTTGCCACGGTGCACGCCCTGGGTGACGGGAGCCTTCAGTTCGACCGAGATGTCGACGGTCTCACCGGGCGCAACGGCGCCCGCCAGGGACTGGGAAGCCGGGCCGCTCATCGTGTTGCCGTCGATAAAAACCAGGTTGTAGGCCGTTGTCCAGGTACACGTGCCGGTGTTCTTGATCCGCCAGGCCTTGGTGAACCCCTCGCCGGGCGAGACGCTGGTGTCATCGAGGATGGTGAGATCGGAGACGAAGGCAGCCTCATCGGCGCAGCCGGCGGCGCCGGTGGCAGCTGGAGACAGCGTGGGGATTGGGGTCTCGGTGGGCGCCGGCGGCATGGTCGCCGAGGCATCTGGGGGAGGCGGTGTGGGCGACCTCGCCGCCTGCTGTGCCCACGCCGCTTCGGCGGTCAGAGCGGCCGACGTGGCGCCTGCCATCGACGAAGACACTGGGCCGGGCAGGGTGCATGCCGTGACCATCAGGGCCAGCCCGATCGGCGGCAGCCAGGCGACCAGCCTGCCACGGCTCCTTGTCATTCCCACTCCCGGGGTCTGCGACCGGAAATCTCGAGCCCTGCACCTTGTCCTGCCGCAGCAGGATTGCGCCGATGCGTTGACCCTCCCATAGTATCGCGCCTCAGCGACGTTGGTCCGATGGGGGCTGGCTGTGCTCGCCGGCAGCCAGCCCGAAGGCGCCCGCAGCAGGCGAGCCCCGCAGGCTCCAGGGACCGGCCCACTCGATGCGGACCGGGACCAGACTGCCGGCCAGGCCCAGGTCGGAGTCGAAGAATACCAGCTTGTTGGTCCGCGTCCGGCCTCGCCAATGGCCCGGCCGCTGGGCCTGTTCCACCAGGACTTCGACGACATGCTCCAGCAGGCGGGTGTTGATGTGGGCGACGGCCTGCTCTTGCAGGTCCTCCAGGAGGCGGAAGCGTCGCATCTTCTCCGGCTCGGGAACGTCATCCTGCATGCGGCGCGCGGCCAGCGTGCCCGGGCGAGTGGAGTAGCGTGCCAGGTGAGCGACATCCAGCTGGAGTTCCTCCAGCAGGCCATACGTCTTCTGGAACTGGGCCTCGGATTCGCCGGGGAAGCCGACGATAATGTCGGTGGCGATGGCGACCCCCGGGATGTGTTTGCGCACACGCTCGATCAGGCGGCGGTAGTCATCGGCGGTATAGCCGCGCCGCATGCGGGCCAGGACCTGGTCATCGCCGGCCTGCACCGGAACCTCGATGTGCTCGCACACCTTCGGCAACTCAGCGACAGTGGCGAGCAGGTCGTCGGTCATCCAATTCGGATGGGAGGTCAGGAAGCGGATGCGCTGCAGCCCTTCAATCGCCTGGAGCTGGTGCAGCAGGGCCGCCAGGCTGAGCGGCTCGGGCAGATCCAATCCGTAGCGGTCGACGATCTGGCCCAGCAGCGTGATCTCGCGCACGCCGCTCTCGACCAGGCCGCGCACCTCGGCCACAATCTCTGAAGCCGGGCGGCTGCGCTCGGCGCCGCGCCGGTAGGGGATGACGCAGAAGGTGCAGGCGTGTGAGCAGCCCTCGACGACGGTCACAAAGGCCGTGGCTGCACCCTTGCTGCCCGCTGCCGGCCGCCTGGCCTCACCATCCATCAGGGCGTGGCGCTCTTTCGTCTCCCGTCGGAGATTGGCAGCCAGGAGGCGCTCCTCCAGGTAGGCCAGCAGCGGCTTCGGATCGGCCGGCGGGGAAAAGACGTCGACAAAAGGGAACGTCTGCTGCAAAGTGGGATTGCCTTTGACGCCGACCATACAGCCCATCAGGTTGATCACCAGATCCGGGCGGCGGTCTTTGAGCGGCCGAAGAGCGTGCAAACGGCCATGGGCGCGGTCTTCCGCACTCTGGCGCACTACGCATGTGTTCACGACTACCACATCGGCCTGCTCGGCCTCATCGGTGGCCTGCATCCCAAGCCGTTCGAGTGAGTCGGCAACCCGCTGCGAGTCGGCAACGTTCATCTGGCAGCCGGAGGTCCAGATGTGGTACTTCATGCCGCGAATTATAACCAAGCCCAGTCCGGTTTCCCGGCATACCCCAACAAGCGTTGGTAAGATGGAGCCGAGGTCCAGGCAGGAGCCCCGGGGCTATGGGCATAGTGCGTTTGGAGCAGCTCCATATGAAGCGAAGAGGCTGGCTGGCCGGCGTGAGTCTGGCGCGGGCAGGCGCAGTGATCGTCGCCATGACGGCCTGCGGGCCAAAGGTCCCGACCCTCGGACCGGCGGTCCCTACACCCGCGTCGCTGCCGACGGCCGCAGCGACGGCGCTGGCGGCCGCCCCCTTGACCGCGACGCCGGCCGCTTCGCCCACGCCCGATTGCTCCGGCATGGCCGGGGGCGTCGTCCAGGACAGCTACCCGGGGATGCTCGTCCAGGGCCAAGTTCCCTTCCGCGTCTATCTTCCGCCCTGTGCCGACCTCTCGGATGTCCGGTTGCCGGTCTTGTACTTGTTCCATGGCTACCCGTTCGACGAGACCCAGTGGGACGACCTGGGCATCGACGAGTTGGCGGAAGCCTGGATCCAGGCGGGACAGGCGCCGCCGTTTGCGGTGGTGATGCCCCGTTTGCCGGAGCCTCTGTTCCGCTCCTCCGATGGCGGCCCCTGGTCCTACGAGGCCGAGATGTTGGGGGGCCTGCTGCCTGCGGTCGAAGCGGAATACCCGGTCTCGAACGCACCGGAGAAGCGGGCAATTGCCGGGATCTCGCGGGGCGGCGTGTGGTCGCTGGAGATCGGTATGCGACACCCGGAGGCGTTTGGCACCGTCGCTGCCTTCAGTCCCGCTCTGTCTGTCAACAATGCCCGGCCGGAATTCGATCCGTTGGTCTTGGCTGAGGCTGCCGGCGGGCTGCCGCCGCGCTTCTTCGTGGCGGCCGGCGAGGATGACTGGGCACGGCCCCAGAGCGAGAGGCTGGCCGCGGCCCTGCAGGCGCAGGGCAAGGAGGTCAAGCTGGTGATCCCGTCCGGGAGCCATGATTCGACCGCTTGGCTGGGTGCGCTGCAGCCCTTCTTGACATATGTGCTCGAAGGCTGGGAAGGCTAGTCCGAAAGACCAGGAGGACGAAACCGGTTTAGAATGCAAGCGAACGGGGGTTGGGGACCGGCGCCCCCCGTCCAGGGGAGAGAACATCATGCCCGAGACTGAGACGAACGCTGGCGACGTGATCGACTCCTACCGGCGCCGACGCAATCGCCTGGTCCCGCTCTTCGTCGGGGGCTTGGCCGTAGTTCTGCTCGTCGTGGGCGTCTTTCTGGTTGTGCTGTGGCTGACGGGAGACAGCCCGCCTGCCCTGCCTTCGTTCCTGGCGCGCGATACGCCGACGCCGACCGCCACCCCGACACCGCCCCCGCCGACCGAGACGCCGACGATCACCAACACCCCAGAGGCGAGCCTCACCCCGACCCCCTCCGGGCCGACGGAGTACATCGTCGAGGTCGGAGATACTCTGTTCTCGATCGCCGAGACTTTCAGCGTGACGATGGACCTGCTGATCTCCTACAATGGCCTGACGGACCCCAACAACATCGGAGTCGGGACGACGCTGTTGATCCCGCCACCGGATTCTGAGCTGCCGACTGAAACGGCGGTTCCGACAGGGCTGCCGCGCGGGTCCAAGATCGAGTATGTGGTCAAGACCGGCGACACCCTGCAGTCGATCGCGGCCAAGTTCAACAGCACGGCCGAGGCCATCGCCCTGGAGAACAAGA
>JALHUE010000130.1 GCA_022866145.1 Anaerolineales bacterium
GCTTCTAGCCCCCATCCCTCACCGAGGATCAGCGTGGTCATGCCCTCGTTCAACCAGGCCGAGTATCTCGAGGCGGCGCTGGAATCCGTCTTGCGCCAAGGCTACCCGGACCTGGAGTTGATCGTGATCGACGGCGGATCCACCGACGGGAGCCCGGACATCCTGAGGCGGTATGGGGATCGATTGAGCCACTGGTCCTCCACGCCCGATCGGGGGCAGACGGACGCCATCAATCGCGGTTTCGGAATGGCGACCGGAGAGATCGTGGCCTGGTTGAACTCCGACGACGCCTATCTCGCCGGAGCACTGGACGGGGCGGCACGCGCCCTATTGGATCACCCGCATGTTGGGATGGTGTACGCAGATGGGGTCATGGTGGACCAGCAAGGTGCGCTGCTCGATCGCCATCGCTATCGACCGCTCGAGACCCTGGACCTGCTGTGTTTCGATGTCCTTCTGCAGCCAACGGTCTTCATGCGGCGAGCGGCCCTGGGAGAGGTTGGTCCGCTGGACGAGTCCTACAACCTGATCATGGATCATGACCTTTGGGTTCGTTTCGCGGCTCGTCACCCGTTGCTGCACGTTTCCGCGGAGTGGGCTGCGGAGCGGACGCATCCTCAAGCCAAGACCGTCGCTCTCGCCGCAGGCTTCGTCGAGGAAGCTGAGACCCTGATCCGGAAGGCGGGCGTTGACCCGCGGTTGCGCCCCATGGTGGAGGCCAACCGGCAGCTGATCAGGGCCAGCTTGGATGCCTTTGCCGCCCGGCGGCTGATCGATGCCGGCGACTATCGGGGCGCCTCCCTGCGCTGGGCGCGCGCCGCCCGCACCAACGCCCGTGTCGGAATGCGCTACTGGTACAAGGCGGTGCAGGCCGGGCTGAGCGCGGCCGGTGTGAGTCGATGGTTCATTGGGTACCGGAATCTCCGTCGGAGCGCTCAGCATCGCCGCGCCGTGCTGGTCATGGGCGAGAGCGGCGGCGTGATACAGGCGCGGCCGGGCAGGGACGCCCTTGAGATCCAATGACGATCGGATGGCGGCGGTGAGGACCTTCGGCCGCCTCCCGCTGTATCCGTTTCTGGTGGCCGTTTCCCCTGTGATCGCGCTGGCCGCCGTCAACGTCGAGCAGATGACGCCAAGCGAGGCCGCCAGGCCCTTGGCAGTTCTGCTCTTGGGGGAAGCAGCTCTGATGGCCTTGCTGTTCCTCGCAACGAGAAACTGGCACAGGGCTGCTCTGCTGGCTCTGTGTTGGACCTTGCTGTTCATCGCCTATGGGCAGGTCTACGAAACCCTCGAGCGAGCGACCCTCCTGGGCGAGCCGCTCGGGCGGCATCGGTACCTGATGCCGATCTGGGCCGCAGCCGCGGCCGGTTCGGTGTGGCTGGTGCGGCGGGTGCGCGAGCCGGAACGATGGGCGGGCGTTCTTAATGCCGCCGCGGGGATCCTGATCGTTATCCCTCTCGTTCAGCTGGGGAGCTATCGGGTCCAGGTGGTGCAGGCCACTGGCGGCGATCCCGAGGCAGGGGCCCAGGCCCAGGCCGAGCTTCACAGGCCACAACACCCTCCGGACATCTACTACATCATTCTGGATGGCTACGCCCGCGACGATGTGCTGATGAGCATGTTTGGCTTCGACAACTCAGCATTCCTCGAGGAGCTTGAAGCCCGCGGGTTCTCCATCGCCCGCAAGAGCCAGAGCAACTATGCCCAGACCGATCTCTCGATCGCCTCTTCCCTCAACTACGACTACCTTCAGAACCTGGATGAGTCGCTGGGGGAGGAGTCAACGGTACGGGCGCCGCTGCACGACTTCATTGGCGAGAGCCGGGTTGAGGCCGACTTGGAGTCCATCGGCTACACCACAGTCGCTTTCGACACCGGCTACAAGGCGACGGAACTGCGGCGGGCGGACGTCTTCCTCAATCCGAGGCGACAAGGGCTCTTGAAGTGGATCGAGCAGGGTGATCTCTCACCCTTCGAATCCATCCTCGTCTACACGACAGGCCTGCGGGTGCTGGCCGACTCGTCGAAGATCCTTCCGCAGTTCCTGGTGCCGGGTATGAACGACCCATATGAAAGGCACCGAGAGCGCGTCCTGTATGTGCTATCTTCTCTCGCCGAACTGCCCAAACAGCCAGGGCCGAAGTTCGTGTTCGTCCACCTCGTGTCTCCTCACCAGCCGTTCGTGTTCGGGCCAAACGGGGAGCCGATCAACCCGTCGGGCGCCTTCACCCTCGTCGCCGACGATAACCCCCCTGATCCGCACCTGGGGTCCGCAGGCTACATCGACCAGATCCGATTCCTCAACTCCAGGTTGATCCCGTTGCTGGATGAAATCGTCTCCGAGTCCGAGACTCCGCCCGTCATCATCATCCAAGCCGACCATGGCCCACCGGTTGGATCCGTATCGGCAGAAGATCGAATGCGGATCCTCAACGCCTACTACCTGCCCGGCGTCGGAGGGACCCCCGTCTACGACTCGATCAGTCCGGTGAATACCTTCCGCGTGGTCTTCCGGGAGTACTTCGAGGCTGAACTCCCCCTGGCGGAAGACATCGCCTATTTCTCGTCCTACAAGCGTCCATACGACTACTACATAGTTCCTGGTGAGGGTTCCGAGTGATCCTGTGGGAGCGGACCCCTGTCATCGGCCCGGGGGGAGAGCGTGGTGTCCTTGTCTAGCGGCCCTCTGGTCAGCATCGTCACGCCCTCCTTCAACCAGGCGGCGTATCTGGAGGAGACCCTCAAATCGGTCCTCTCCCAGTCGTACCCGCGTATCGAGTACATCGTCGTGGATGGGGGCTCGACGGATGGCACGCTCGACATCCTGTGCCCGTATCAAGCCAAGCTGGCGCGCTGGGTGTCTGAGGCGGATGGCGGGCAGACGGACGCCATCAACAAGGGCTTCGCCATGGCCACCGGGGAGATCTTCGCTTGGCTGAACTCGGATGACCGCTACAAACCGCAGGCGGTGGCGGAGGCGGTGGCCTTCCTGCACGAACACCCAGAGGTAGGGATGGTCTATGGTGACGCCGACTATGTTGACGGCCATGGCCTCCGCACCGGGGCCTTTCCCGCGGCCCAAACCGACTATCGTCGCTTGCGCCAAGGGTATGTGCACATTCCGCAGCAGGCGGCCTTCTTCCGGGCGCGCTTGTGGCACATGCTGGGTCCGCTGGACCCGACGTTCTTCTTCGCCATGGATTATGATCTGTGGGTCCGGATCGCAAGTGTCAGCCGCCTGAAGTACATCAGCCAATCGTGGGCGGAGTTCCGCCTGCACACGGATGCCAAGACCCTGGCAGCCGGCGATCGGTGCTGGCCGGAGATGATCCGTGTCCACCGACGTCTGGGAGGCGGCTGGCTCTCGCCGATCTACCTGCGCTTCGCCTTGCGACGTGCGATTGGCCCGCTGTGGCCGCTACGGTTACGCCTTCAGAACCTCCGTCAGCCCAAGGCCTAGCAGCATCCGGAAGAACCCCTCTCCCGCCTCAGCCCCTATGCGCTCGCAGCAAGCGCAATCGGGAGGGACAACTGCGGAGAAGGGATCGGGGCGGGGTATCGAAAGCCGACCGCATTCTTGCGGAGCCTGTTGGAATGCCAGTCTGGCGCGCCGGAAACACCCGTCCATCATCTCACCCACAAGAGGAACAACCCATGCCAGGCAAGACCGCGGAATTGATCGCCCCCTACGGTGGGAAACTGGTGGATTTGTTCGCCCCTGCCGATGCCATCCAGGAACTCCACGCCCGAGCTGGAGAGCTACCCTCCGTTCAGATCTCCGAGCGCGCGGCCTGCGATCTGGAGATGCTAGCCGTCGGAGGCTTCTCGCCCCTGGACCGATTCATGGGGAAGGCGGACTTCGAGCGCGTGTTGTCGGAGATGCGCCTGGCCGACGGCCACTTGTTCCCCATCCCGGTCACCCTCCCGGTTCGACCCGAACACGGGCTGCACCTGGATCGGACGATCGCCCTGCGGGACTCGAAGAACGATTTGCTGGCCATCATGGATGTCGAGGACATCTATCCTTGGAGCCGCGATGAGCTGGCCGAACGTGTGCTGGGCACCCGGGACCTCCGTCATCCGCTGGTGGCGGAAATGGAGCGCTGGGGGGAGATCAATCTCTCCGGGAAGCTCACCGTGTTGAAGCTGCC
>JALHUE010000131.1 GCA_022866145.1 Anaerolineales bacterium
ATGGAGCGAGGTACAGCGGGAATCCGGCTACCTGCTGAGGCGGCTGCTGCTTCTGATGCAGGAGCAAGCTTACCTGCGCTACGGTGGTCACTTCCGCAGCGGCAAGCTGGAAATGAACAAGTTGTGGAAGCAGCGGGGCGGGGACTACCGCCTGTTCCAGCGAGTGGTGGAAGGCGGGAGGCAGCAGATCGCCTTCAGCCTGCTGGTCGATGAGAGCGCCAGCATGGGCGGCCAGCAAAAGTCCCGTATGGCCGCCAAGGCGGCGATCCTGCTGGGCGAAGCGCTGAGCCGGATGGATGTCCCTTTCGAGATCATCGGCTACACCACCGCCGGCTTTGAGGCGCAGGCGGCTCTGCGGCTTGGGCTCACACCGGCCTACCACTATCGGGCGATGCGCTGCACCCCGCTCGAGCATCGAATCTACAAATCCTTCGATGAGCCCTACCGATTTGTGCGGACGCGCTTGGCGGGGATTCAACCCAGGCACAACAACTGGGACGAGGAGCACCTGGTGTTCGCCCACCATCGGCTTCACCGTCGACAGGAGCCGCACAAAGTCGTGATTGTCCTATCGGACGGCCAGCCGAACGGCAATGCCGGTCACCTGATCGAGGCCGTCCGATGGTTGGAGCGGCAGGGGACTACCGTAATCGGAATCGGCGTCGGGGCAGACTTCGTGCGCCAGATCTACCGCGACTCGATCGTGGTCGGGGATTTCCGACAGCTGGCGCTGGAGTTGATCCGGATCCTGGTCGGACACATCGCCTCCGGCGGCAGCCGGCCCGGTCGCGGGGAGGAGTTGCCCGCTCGGGGCACCGTGGGCAGCCTGTCGGCATAAGCGCCAATCACTCGCATATAAGCTGCGAAAGCAGATAGAGGGAGCGAACCATGGCCGCGGAGAAGAAGATCGAAGTCACCCCGATGGTGATCGATGGAAAGCCAGTGGAGGGGGCCTCGGGGCAGTTCATCGATGTCACCAATCCGTCTACCGAAGAGCTGGTGGGTCGGGTTTCGGTGGCAACGCCGGAGGAGATCGATGCGGCGGTACGGTCGTCGCACGACGCCTTCAAGATCTGGCGGGAGATGCCGGCGGCCGAGCGCGGGGCGCTGATGCAGAAGTTTGTCAATGCGGTGCGGGAGCGGGTGGACGAGGTGGGCCGCGTTCTGACCCGCGAGCAGGGAAAACCGTTTCCCCAGGCCAAGGGCGAGATCCTGGGGTTCTGCGCCGTGATCGAGTTCTACGCCCAGGAAGCCCGTCGGATCCACGGCATGGTCATCCAGTCGGATGTGAAGGACAAGTTCGTCTACGTGCTGCGTCAGCCGATGGGTGTGATCGCCGCCATCCCCCCGTGGAACGATCCGCTGCACCTGCTGAGCCGCATGATCGGCCCGGCCTTCGCCGCCGGCTGTACGGCGGTCGCCAAGCCGTCGTCGGACACTCCCCTGACGGCACCGATGGTGGCGCGGATCGCCAGTGAGGTTGGGTTTCCGCCGGGTGTC
>JALHUE010000132.1 GCA_022866145.1 Anaerolineales bacterium
ATGCACCGGTCTATCTGGAGGACCCGCAGGGGATCCTGTCGCTGAATCTCTCCGCCTTCTCGGCTTTGGAGGGCGCCGCCGCCGGCGTGCTGGCGGCGGTCATCTACGGCCAGCGCAAAGGACTGCCGCTGTGGCCGACGCTGGACGCGCTGACAGCCGGCGCGGCGCTGTTCTCCGTCTTCTTCGCCCTGTCGCATCTGGCCTCCGGAGATGCCTTCGGCTCGCCGGCCGACATCCCCTGGGGAATCGAGCTGTGGGGCGCCCGGCGGCACCCATCCCAGCTGTATGAGCTGCTGACTTCGCTGGCGATTCTGCTGGTCGTCATCCGCTTGCAGGACCGGCGGGCGTTCGCCGGCGAGCTGGCGCTGGGCTGGCTCAGCCTGGCCAGCGCCAGCAGGCTGGTGCTTGAGGCGTTTCGGGGCGACAGCCTGTATCTGGTGGGGCTGCGTCAGGCGCAGCTTCTGGCGCTGCTGGTGCTGATGCTGTCGCTCGCCGGCCTGCATCTGCTGGCCCGGCGCCGTGCCGACGCCGAACCGATGAGAGCAACCGGATTCCCGTTGGAATCTCCTTCGGCGTCATGAGTGTGATAGCATCCAGTTCTTAGGGCGATTCCTGCGAGCAGCAACAGAAGGTGGGTGATCGATGCGCAGTCGGCGTACGTGGATGATCGTGGTGCTGGTGGTGGTGATCGTGGCCCTGGCTCTGGCGGCGTGTGCGCTGCTGTGGCGGGTCGCCAGTGGCGGGTCGGCGTCAGTCCCCGTCGGCTTCGGGGAGGCGGTCGGCGTGATCCCGGTGGAAGGCGTGATCGCCTCGGGGCGAGCGGACCAGCTGACCTCGAGCAGTGGCACGGTCTACAGCGGCCGGGTGATCGACTACTTGCAGCAGGCCGAAGGCGATCCCGCCGTCAAGGCCATTGTGCTGCGGGTCGACTCCCCAGGGGGCGGCGTCGTGGGGTCGGATGAGATCCATCAGCAGATGCTGGCCATGACCAAGCCGGTGGTGGTGTCGATGGGTGAGTTGGCGGCCAGCGGCGGCTACTTCATCAGCGCTCCCGCCGACGAAATCTTTGCCAACCGCAACACGCTCACCGGTTCGATCGGGGTGATCAGCCAGTTCATCCACCTTGAAAAGTTCCTGGAAGAGAATGGTGTCAGCGTGACGACGATTGTCAGCGGTGAGTTCAAGGATAGCGGCAGCCTGTTCCGCGAGATGAATGACAAGGATATTGCGATCTGGCAGGGGATCATCGATGATGCCTACCAGGATTTCGTGGGAGTCGTGGCCGAGGGCAGGGGGATGTCCGAGGATGAGGTGCGCACGCTGGCCGACGGACGGGTGTACACTGGCGAGCAGGCCCAGCGCCTGGGATTGGTTGACAGCCTGGGCAACCTGCCGGATGCGATCGCCCGCGCCGCCGAGCTGGGCGGGATCGAGGGCACACCCCGGGTGGTGGAATACCGCCCGCCACCGGGCTTCTTGGAAACCTTCCTCGGCCTACAGGGGCGCGCCGCGCCCGGCGAAGTGTTGCTCCGACAGCTGCTGAACC
>JALHUE010000133.1 GCA_022866145.1 Anaerolineales bacterium
CGGCCAGCACTCCTGCTCCCGCCCACCGCCAATCGAGATCCGGAACGCGGGCGCGGCCGGCGAGCCAAGCCTCACTCTTGCATGAGGAGGTTGTTCCAGAGAGTGGGATTCCCCCACTCGCCGGACGAACGGGGAGCAGTGGACATCATCATTTCCTGCTCGTCACTTCCAGCTGTATCGGTGTCGGAAGGCTCGAAAGTGGCGCCGATGGTATGGCCCGGAGCCAGCCGCAGTCCCTTCAACACCGCCCAGGGGATCCTGGCCTCCCCGGCGTACCCGTCACGGGTCTTGACCACGGCGTACTGGACGACGCCGCTGTAATCCTCGCTCAGCGTCGGAGGTGTGAAGATGAAGAACCCTGGTGGCACGGCCGCGAAGTCCCCTGGACTAATTCCGATCTGATAATCGTCCTCGCCCGCCTGCATGGAGTCGAAGTCCAATTGAAGCTGGGTGTCGAACCACAGCTCCACGTGGTCCCCTCTCCAGAGGTTGCCTCCCGTGTTCTCCTGAACGATGGCATCATCTCGGACGCGGAATCCGATGTAAACCGTCTCGGGATCCCACCCGTAGCACACTCGTGCGCTCAGGTCGGACGGACCTCCCCACTGGCTCGACTCCCCGAAGGAAACCTGGTCCTGACGATCTACCACGATGCAGGGAAAGTCCGCCCACTCGGCGAGGTCACCGTCAATCATCGGTGGCGTCAGCATGCGCGAGGCGTGCAACTCCGGCCCGTTGTTCGATGGCCGGTGCTGCTGCTGGTCAAACGGCAGGATCGGCTCGAGGGCGATGGCGGCGAAGGTGAACAGCCAATCCAAGCGATTGTTCGCCGGTGTTGGATCGTCAGAATCGGCGACGGCCTCTATGGCGACATTCTCCTGGGGCGCGTCCCAAGGCACATTCCAATCATACGTGACCCCAGGGGAGAACGTCTTGCGCAACTCGGCCACTCGCCTCCCGCCGACCAACACCACCAAGGGAACATCTTCCGCCATGGCCAGCCCGGTGTTTTGGATCCGGACGACAAGGGTGACGCTCGTCTCATCGCCCTCGGCCCGAATCCCGGCCACCCGCATGTCGGCCGGGCCCTGACGTCCCAGACCGTAGGCCGGGATCTCGTCGAGGTTGATAGTGGAAACCGCCGGTATGAATCCATGGCTTCGGGCGATTTCGACTGCTCGAAATGCCATTCCGGGGTTGTCCGGCGGGGCATAGTCCAAGGCCAGGACGGGCAAGCCCGTCTGCTCATGAAGCTCAATCATTGTGGTGATCTCGTCGGAGTTGTCCGTGTTGACGTATTCCTCCTTGTCGAAGTCGTACGTCGTCGAGACATCCTCGAACATCACGCCATCGAGATCGCTGGCCAATTCCGGCACCAGGCCGAAGCCCCGGTTCTGCAAAATCAGCGCCTCCGGGAAGGCCTGCCGCAATCCTTTGATCGTGGCGATCATCCCTTGCCGGGTCTGTGGATAGGCGTCGACCGTGTCCACGGTATCCAGGAATACACCATCGAAGCCCTTCTGGATGAAATCTCCTGTCAGGCTGACCATCAGGCGCTGCCATCCAGGTTGGTTTGCGTCGACGAAGTACGAACCCCAGTTCTTGTTCAAGCCAAGCAGCCAGCGCGGATCCACACGCCCGTCGGTGTACCACGGCCGGCCCGGTTCGGCCTCTCCGATGCTCAGATAGGCAACCACCAAGGTCCCCCGCCTTCTGAGCTGGCGAATCTCCGCCTCCGAGAGCGTCTCAGGCTGGACGATCGCCAGGTCAAACCGTGACAGGGCGTCGGCCTGTCCCTGACCATAGTACACAATGTAGTCGTCGACGGACTTGATCCGGGAGCGCGCAGATACCGGCGCCCCGCCGCGAGCACAGCCAAGAAGGAACCAGGCAGCCACGACTGCAAGAAGAGTGGCTTGGTGTCTCGGGCTCACCGGATCTCCTCTGGCAGGCAGCCTCGGTTACCGCTTCACGCCGGTGAGGGCAATGCCTTCAATGAACTGCTTCTGGGCGACCAAGAACACCAACAAGAGCGGCAAGATACTGGTCAGCGCGCCGGCCATCAGGACCGTGTACTTGCCTCCCAGGATGAGCTGCTGCTGGAAGAAGGCCAGCCCGACGGTCAGGGTGGTGTTGGGAACGCCAGGCAGGTAGATCAAGGGATGGAGCAGGTCATTCCATGCACCCTGAAAGGTGAAGATTGCCAGCGCCGCCAGGGCGGGCTTGGCCAACGGCAAGTACACCTTCCAGAAGATCTGGAACAGCGAGGCACCATCGATCCGGGAGGCGTCCACGAGTTCGCGTGGGACCGTCAGGAAGTATTGCCTCAACAGGAACGTCCCAAAAGCCCCACCCCAGAACGCCGGCAGCCAAAGGGGGACGGCCGTGCCGATCAGGTGCAGCCACTTGAAGATGATGAAGTTCGGGATCAAGGTTACCTGCGCCGGGATCATGAGCGTGACCAACAACAGCGTGAAGAGGAGATCGCGTCCACGGAAATGGACAACGGCAAAGCAGAAGGCAGCCATGGCACAGGTGAGGATCTGGCCGGCCGTGATCAGCAGGCTGATGTAAGTGCTGTTGAAGAACAAGTTCGGGTAACCGATATCGACGGCGAAGAGGGCCTGGAAGTTCTGCAGCGTGGGAGTCGGAGGGATGAGGCTATGGCCGAACTGGTCCGCCGGCAGCTTAAAGGAGGTCGAGACCATCCACAGGAATGGACCGAGCATGAGGATCGCCCCCAGGACCAGGACGCTGTAGGTCACGATGTCAAGGAGCAGCTTCTGGCGCTGCAGCGTCATGGGCTTCCTATTCATAGAAGACGTACCGCCGTTCAAGCCAGAAGTAGAGCCCCATCAGGGCGATCACCAGAATGGCCAGTTCGATCGCCTGGGCGCTGGCCCCGCCATAGTTGAAGAAGTTCCAGGCATTGCGGTAGATCGAGTAGACGATCACCGGGAAGCTGCTGTCCCCTTGCCCCCGACGGGTCAGCATGTAGATATAGTCGTACGCCTGGAAGGCGTTGATGGTGGCGATGATGGTCATGAAGAAGATGCTAGGCGTAATCAGGGGAAGGGTGATGCGGAAGAACTTGCGCACCTCGTTCGCCCCATCGATGGCGGCCGCCTCGTAGTATTCGCGAGGAATGGCCGTGAGACCGGCGAGGAAGATGATCATGCCTTCCCCGATGGCGCCCCACACGTTGACGATGAGCACCGAAGTCAGGATGTGGTCCGAGCAGATCCAGCACAGCCTGCTCCCGCCGAAGACTCCGATGATGGCATTGAGGATCCCGGTGTCCTTGGCAAAGATCATGTTCCAGACCAGGGCCGCCGCCACGGCGGAGGTTACGGCCGGGAGGAAGTAGATCGTCCGGAAGGCGCCCAGGCCCCGGATCTTGCGGTTCAGGAGAATCGCCACAAGCAGAGAGACAACGATAACGCTGGGGACGTAGAGGGCACTGAACTTGAAGGTGTTGAGCAACGCGCGGGAGAACTTTTGGTCGGTGAACAGGGCCACGTAGTTGCTCAGGCCGGTCCATTGCGGCGGTGTGAGCAAGTCCCATTTGGTGAAGCTCAGGACGAGCGTGGCAAGAATCGAACCGAGCACCCCGAAAGTCAAGCCGATCAGTGTCGGCGTGAGCATCAACCACAGTGTGAGACGCTCACGCCCCTTGGGCTTGAGTCCGGCTTCCATGAGTTCTCCGAGCCACGTCCTTCTTGGCGGCCTCCCCTCCCTCCGCGACCGGAGGAAGGGGAGGCAACGGCTTGCGGACGGACTACTTGTTCTTGGACAACACTTCGTCGGCCGCCTTGACGATCTCGTCGAGGGTCGCGTTGAGCTCCGCCTCGCCGGTCCAGATCGGGATCATCCCGTCGCCGACCGCCGCCGACCACTCATCATAGCCTTTGAAGACCGGCTTCATGTGGGCGAAGGCCAGCGAGTCGAGGAATGCCTGCTGGTTGATGGTGGTGCCCTGCTGCTCCAGGAACACCGGGCTCTCGGCGACTGACTTGAGCACGGGAATGGCGAACCCGAGCTCGGTGAGACGCGTCTGCCCACTCTGGCTCAGCACAAACTTGATGAACTCAAAGGCTTCTTCGGGGTGCTCGGAGGCTTCCGCCACCACAAATCCGGCACTATTGACGCTGGTGGCCGATCCTGCCGGTCCTTTCGGCATGGGCGCAACGTCCCACTGGAAGTTCGCGGCGTTATACCCCGGCACAGCCCAGTGGCCTATCGGCGTCATGGCGGCGATGCCGGCCTGGAATAGGTCCAGGCCATAAGAAGCAGCCGTGTTGACGTCAGGCATGGATTTGTCCTGGAACATCATGTCATGGAAGACCTGCCACGCCTGGCGTGCCGCCGGCTCCCCGATCAGGGTTTGGGTGTGATCGGCCGAGAGGATGTCTCCACCATGGGCCCAGATGGCCGAGCTCCATGCCAGCTCCATATCCCACAGGTCGGCCGTGAAGCCGTACTGGTCGGCTACCCCATCGCCATTGGTGTCCATAGTGAGATCCTTGGAAGCTTGGCGCAGATCGTCGTACGTCCAATCAGCGGTCGGGTAGGCAACTCCAGCCTTGTCGAACATGTCCTTGTTGTAGAAGAGCACAATTGTCTGGAAGTCGCGTGGCAGGCCGAAGTAGCCACCGGCCGTCTTGTAGGCTTCGAGGGTCTGAGGATACACGCCCTGCAGCATGTCGGGGTTCGCGTCGACGTAGGGCTGCAGGTTCTTGAGCACACCGCGCGTCTGGTAGTCGAGGTAGTAGGGAGCGTCCATGGCGAACAGATCGGGCGGCGTCCCGGCAGCCAGCATGGTCTTCAACTTCTCCCAGTAGGCCGTCCAGTCCGACACCTCGACGTTTACCTTGATACCCGGATTCTGGGCCTGGAATTCGTCGACGATCGCGTTCCATACGGCGAGCTCCTCCGGCGCTCCCCACAACATGAATTTCAGCTCCACCGCTTCGGCGGCAGGCTGCCCGCCCTCCGAGGGAACGGCTTCCGGAGGGGTCTGGCCGCCACATCCTGAGAGCAGAAGGGCGGCGATCAACAGAACTGGGAAGAGCATCTTCTTCATCGTGCATCTCCTTTCAACTGAGCCGGACGACGGAATCCAAATTGTGCGGTTTGTCTGGATCAAGGCCCTTGCTGACAGACCGCTCATAGGCGATCAACTGTCCGATCGGTAGGCAAAGTACAGTGGCGATTGCGTCTTCCAAGCCGGAGTGGAATTCCACGTCGGCATCGCTCTCACCGAGCGCAAAGCACCTTCCACCCAATGACTGCACCTCCTCTAGGACCGCGCCTTCGGAGTCGGCCCGGGCTGACGACCGAAGTCCGACCAACAGCGTCGTCGGCGTGACCATCGCTTTGGGCCCATGCCGGAACTCCATGAAGTGAAACGGTTCGCTGTGGCTGAGTGACATCTCCTTCATCTTCAGGCTCAACTCGCATGCCAGGCCGTAGCGCGGCCCGCTGCCGAGCCAATAGAATCGGTCCAACGTCTCGTCGCCGCCAAGGTCCGCCGCGAGCGGGCGGTACTGCCTGATCAGGCGACTGGCGCAGTCGCCTAGCCGATCCAACGCCGAGAACAGTCGATCCTGGTCCGCCCAGAGTGCCGCCAGGGACACGGCGGCAAGGTACAGGGTGCTGAAGGCGCGCGTCTGGGCAATCGAGCGCTCCTGCCCGGATTCCAGAACGAGATTGAATCGGCCCATGGCGGCCAGGGGCGCCTTGGGGTAGCACGACAGGGTTACCAGATCACTTCGACCCGACTCCAGAAAAGCGCTGCAGGCCGAGAGGGTTTCCGTCGTCTCTCCAGACCGGCTCAGCGCCACGAGCATAGTCTTGCGTGCGGAAAGGCAAGTTGAAGGATGGAGCCAGATTTCGGAGGCAGGCAGTCCCCGGGCTGTCAGCCCCGTGAGGCCCTGGAAGAGTGCGGCTGCGGCCAACGACAGGTAGTAGGTCGAGCCGCAGCCGGTGAAGACCACCTCGTGCAAGCCCGGCTGGCGCAAGGAGGCCAGCTCACTGCGCTGCGCCTTGATCACCCTCAAGGCGGCCTGCCAGGCCTCCGGCTGAGAGAGGATTTCCTCCAAGGTGTGTTCCCCCGGCCCACTCATCCGTCTACCCTCGGCGGCCGGCGGCGCTAGCGGCCCGATTCATCTTCTGCTTGGGAATGGCGACCAGCAGCAGCGCGCCTTCGAAAGCTACTTCCAGCGAGACGTCGTGGGGGCCTTGGGCGGCCCCGAGATCGCGGTCGTTGACGTAGTCCAGCAAGCGATAGTGACCGGAACCGAGGCCGCGGAGCACGACCCGCCCGGCGAAGCGATCCGTCGTCTTCTCCGTGTAGAAGGCGTAGTACAACCGCTCGCCCTTGCGGATGAGGTGTCCCTCCGGCCGGTCAAAGGCCAGGTCGTACCGGTTCAGGTACTCGCCGGATGCGAGCCGGTGTTCGTTGTACAGGCCGAACCACTTGTGCCAGAGCGCCTCCTTCTCGGGAGTCAGGCTCCAGTCCTCTTTCAGCCTCCGCTGGACCTGCGGATCTTCCGGCCACACGAATTTGGTCCCGGGAACGCCCCCGGCACCGATTTCGCTGGCGAAATCGGTGCCGCCGTCGGAGAGCTCAACATGGTCGGCGAAAACGGCGGCTTGCGGCCCGGCGAGCGCCTTGTAGAACTTGATGCGCTGGCGTATCTGCGCGCTGGAGGTCGGATCCGCCGTGACGGTCTGATCGGTGTAGGGCAGAAGGTGGTGGGTTATCGGCGTGCCGCACGGGCATATCTGTATGACGGAGTCTGGTCTCAAGAGGCGCGTTGTGTCGAAGATGAGGCGGTAGGCCTCCGCCATGGCTTCGGTGGACTGCTCGGGGCGGGTATGGTGATGGCTGGGATTGTGACAGGCGGGGACAGTGTAGATGTTGTCAAGCTTGTGCCCGTCAAAGCCCCAATCGGCGATGAACCGCCGCGTCAGCTCCCCGATGTGGTCTCGGACTGCCGGAAGCGCCGGACAGAGCATCGCCAGATGCCGATTGTTGCGAGCCACAGAGCCTTCGGCATCCAGGATGACCCAGTCCGGATGCTCCTCGAAGAGATGGGCTGTGCCGTACGTGTGGCTATCCCAGGCACCGTTGCCATCCTCGACGCAGAGCGGATACCACCAGATGGTTGAGAAAGCGCCCGCACGGTGGATGGCATCATTCATCCGAAGGATTTCATGCGCGCCGTCGGGGAAGGTGTCGTGGCGCAGATTCCAATCGCCATAGGCATCGAACCATCGATCATCGAGCGTCAGCCAGCGGATCCCCATCCTAGCGAGCTCCGGCAATACTCCCGTCATCTCCTCGGACCGGACGTCGAACTCATAGCCCCAGGAGCACCAGGCGGGTTCATAGTCCGCTGGGATCGGATCCGGGGACTGAACGCCTTGCGCCGCCAGCAGCTCGCGGTAGAGAGCCAGGGGCTCGAAGAAATCCCCTGTGTGCACCGATAGAACGACAGGGAGGCTGCACAGGCCCTCGCCGGGCCGAAGCTCGATTTGGCCGCGAAGTTCGAATGCTGCCGTGATTCCGTCGGTGCCCCAGGCTACCGGCATGAACCAGTCCTTGGGCGTCGGATCCGTATGCATCAGTGCCAGGCCAAGGGCTTGGTTCCAGAAGTAGGTCAGTGGAATCCCGCCGCCTTCGGCGTCCTGCAAGTGGCCCAGGAAGTTGTCCCGTGAGAAGCCCTCGGAGAGTGGAAAGGCGAAATCCTGGCCCCACTGCACCGCTGCGCCTTGCAGCGTCCAGGTAGGCTGGCTTGCCGAGAATGTCGATCTATCGAGCAGGAGCCGAGGGGCTGCAATCCTGTCGAACGAAATGGGCGCTGGACCGACGTTGGTCACGGTCCAGGCGATTCGGCGTGCCCCCGCGTAGCCAACCTCGCTGACACTCAGGCCTACGCGTAGCAGCTGACCCCCACCCACGCCGAAGACGATCTCCACCGCCGTCGGGCCGAGTGTGACGACCTGCGATGGACTGGTACTGAGGAGCTCGAGACCCGCTCGCCAGAGCTCGAGGCGGGCAGTCCCGACCACCTGGCCATCGCGGCGAAGGGTCACCCCGCGGGCCTGGTCCAACTCAACCCGAAGATCGTTCGTCATGTCAGCGCCAACACCCTTTCTGCGTTGCGGAAGTAGACCTTCTCCAACACATCCTCGGGCAAGTGGAGCCCATGGACATGCCAGCGCCCCTGCATCGGGACTGGGCCAGTGTTGTAGTTGAAGTACTCATCGTCGGTCTC
>JALHUE010000134.1 GCA_022866145.1 Anaerolineales bacterium
CGATGGGCTGATCCGCAGTTCGGGAAGCACCCGAACCCCGGCCAGCACCAGGCCGAGGACCACATCGCCCATGGCGAAACCGACACCGCCCAGCGGCTCGCCGCCGACCTCGGCCACCAGGTTGTCGTAGCGCCCGCCGCCGAGGACCGCTCGGTGTTCGCCAGCCGTGTCGCGGGCTTCGAAGACTGTCCCGGTGTAGTAGTCCAAGCCACGGATGATGGCAGGGTCATAAGCCAGGTAGTCGGCGGCTCCCAGTGCCTCGATGGCTTCGAAAAAGGCCGTCAGTTCAGGCGAGTTCTTCCAGGCCTGAGTGTCGGTCATCAGGCGCTGAAGGCCGGCGAACTGGCGGGCGTCGAGCCCGATCTCGCGGGCTTGGGCCTCCCAAGCCGGCAATGCCAGCCTATCGCGACGGTCGATCAGCCGAAACACACCCGGCCGTCGGGCGCTGGGTACGCCGATAGCATCCAGTCCGGTTTCGGCCAGGCGGCGATCGTTGACCAGGATGCGGATGGACTCAGGCCCCAGACCGACTTCTCGGAAGAAGGCGGCGCCGATGGCAGCCAGCTCGGCGTCGGCCTGGGGCGACTGCGGGCCGAGCAAGTCGATGTTCCACTGGAAGAATTCCCGGGTGCGGCCTTTCTGGGGGCGCTCGTAGCGCCAGAAAGGACCGAACGACCACCAGCGGAGAGGAGGCGCCAGGGATTTGGCCCGAGCCGCGACCATGCGTGCCAGGCTCGGGGTCAGCTCGGGGCGAAGGGCAATGTAGTCCCCACCGCGGTCGGGGAAGACAAAGGACTGTTCTTTGACGAGCTCTTCGCCGGACTTGGCGGCGTAGAGCTCGAGTCGCTCAAGGAACGGTGCTTCGTACTCGTGGTAGCCGAAGGATTCTGAGACATGGCGGATCGTGGCGTACAGCCACGTCCGGAAGGCCATATCTTCAGGGTAGAAATCGCGAGTTCCTTTGACGGATTGGATAATGGCCACGTTGAGCTCCAGCCAGCGATGCGCGACGAGCGGCGTGGGCTAATGGCTGAGAAGGTCCGCGAATAGAATCGCGTCGCAACCAGGATGGACTACGCAGTGCGAGTACTTGGGATCCCGCACGGGCGGGATTATAGCATGTCGTGCAGACCGGCCGAGCGAGTGTTCCTTCGGGGCCCAAGATGCAAAGGAGTTCACGCGATCCACCCGGGCGCGTTGCGGGACGGAGGCGCGGCTTAGCGGGCGGTGACAGGCAGATAGGATGCGGGGCTTGGCGGTGGTGATGGGCAGAGTAGGGTCCGGGGCAGCCGCGATCTGCGGACCGGCGCCATGATATGCTAGCCCTGCCTCCCTTGACGGCTGGATAAACTCGGTCTGAGGTTGTCCGGTGATCCTACTGCTTCCCGTGCTTCTCCTGCTAGCAGGTGCCGCCCTGGTCGGCGCATTCCGGCGCGCTTCCAGCTTCTCTCTGTGGCTGATGGTGCTGGGGAGCGTCTTCCTGGGTTGGCTGGCGCTCCTGCTGGGGAGCGGCGGGCGTGCAGGTGCTCTGGATGTCTCGGTGTGGCGTCCGGAGCGGCTGTTCTCAGCCGAACTGGTACTCCAACTGGGCAGTGCCCAGTGGGAGGTGCTGTACGCAGCTGCGACGCTGCTCATAGTGCTCGTCCTGACCGCACCGGCGCGGGACGGGGAGGAGCGGCCCAGCGAATGGGCTCTGTTTCTGGTCTACAGCAGCTTGAGCCTGCTGGCGATGATGGCGGGCAACTTGTTGACGCTCTCGCTTCTGCTCATCGTGCTGGATATCACTTGCTTTGTCTTTGTTCTGCAGCGAACAGGGGAGGGGCCCGGTGGCCAGCAGGCCATCGTGAAACTGGGGGTTGAGTCGGTCGGCGTGCTGCTCTTGCTGACCGCGGGATTGATTGGCACCCTCGAGAGGGGCGAAGGCCATTTCGCCGGGGGCGAAACCGCAGCCCTCGCTCTGATGCTTGCGCTTGGGGTTGGGTTGCGCATCGGGCTCGTGCCGCTGCCGTTGGGCCTACCGCCGGACTCCGCCTCGCGCCGCAGCATTGGTGCGCTGATGCGGCTGATGCCGCCGGCAATCCTCCTGGTCCAACTTGGGCTGCAATGGCCGGCGGGGTTCGTCGCCGCGTATCAGGGCTGGTTGATTGCGCTCGGAGCCGTTGCTGCCGGCTCGGCAGGATTGGCCTGGGCTTTCGCGGTGAGGGCACTGGATGCGCGTGCGGCTCTCGTGGCTTGCGCGGCTGGACTAGGCCTGCTGGCGAGTGGCGGGGTGTCGCAGGGCCTCAACGCGGCCATGAGTGCGGTCGCAGTTCTGCTGCTACTGGCCGGGGGGCTGGCTTCCGTGGCCGAGGTGCACACACCCTTCCACCGCATCTGGCCAGCGGCGCTAGCGATTGCGTCTCTCGGTTTCCCCCTGACTCCGGCGGGAGCGGTGCTGAGGCCCCTGGGGGAAGGCGAAGCTAACTGGCTGCTTGGCATCGCCATCGGGCTAGGGCTGGGGCTCCTGGCTGCTGGCCTGGGACAGATGACTGCGATCCAGGAAACCCCCTGGCGGCGTGCCGAGGGGTATAGCCGACTCTTGTATGGCGTCGGGCTCGCCCTATGCCCGGTCGCGGCGGTTGGCTTTGGACTGCGTCAGGGACTGGAGATCTCGGTCCCGGCACTGTTGGGGCTCGGGGCCTCGCTCGTCTCCGCCTCGCTTGCGATCCTGGTTCGGCGCATGCGGCCAGAGGCTGGGCTCCTACGGGCGCGGCGTTTCGTTGGCTGGTTGGATGCCTCGCCGCTGGTGAGAGCTCTGTGGAGCTTGTACGGCGGGCTGCTGGCCATGGCCCGGGGGGTGGGAACTACCCTCGAAGGCGAAGGTGCATTTCTTTGGGTGATGGCTCTGGTGGCATTCGTGGCGGCGTTGCTCGCAGGGAATTCCGGATGATCGACCTCCCCGGCTGGGTCGGGTACGCACTAGCGGGCGCGACTTGCGCGGCGGGCGTGGTGCTGCTTACCGCCACCGGTCGTCGCCTGGTCTTGGCCTCGCTGGGGATGGCCTTTGTCGGGTGTGCGGCGCTTCTCATCGGGAAACTGCCCCTCGCCGTCAGCCTGGCAATGGTGGCCAGCGGTGCAGCAGTGAGCGGGATCCTGCTCCTCTCCACCTCTGCAAGTGCCTGGCCGTGGGACCCGGGGGGCGAGGGGGCGCTTCCCCAAGGTAGAACTTTCCGTCTCGTTCTTTCGGCATTCGTGCTCGTCGCCGTCCTCGGCCTGGCGCGGCGGATCAGCATACCCGGAACTGCCGGCGGCCAGCCTGTGTTCCTAACCGGGCTGGCGCTGATTGGGCTTGGCGCATTGCAGCTCGGCCTCTCGGAGCGATCCCTTCGGGTGTGTGTGGGGCTGCTGACTTCGCTGGCGGGGTTTGAGACACTGTACATCGTCCTTGAGCCGTCACTGGCGATCGTTGCCCTGCTTGGATCCGTGCATGTGGTGATTGCCCTGGTCGCAAGCTACCTGCTGTTGGTCGTGCGCCCGACTCCTCCTGGAGGGAGGGCGGCATGAACGCGCCCCTGGTCCTCGCCATCGGAACCGCCGGGCTGGCGTTGATCCTAGGCGGTTCACGCCTGGGGCGAGTGCCGGCAGCCTTGATCGCTGGGTTGGGCTGCCTGACCTTGGGAGCCATCAGTCTGCTCGTGCCCCTGGACGTCCCGTTGGAGGCAGGCGGCCTGGCGATCAAGTTCGATGCCAGTCTGGAGATCCTAGGAAGGGCGCTCGAGCTTGAACCCGGGATTCGATCCGGAGTTGGATTTGTGTTCGTGGTCGGCGGTTACCTGTTCTTGGGGGGCATGGTGGCCGATCCCGGACGATACTTCTTCCCCATGGGGGTCCTGGCTGTAGGGCTGCTGGCCGCGGCGCTCATGGTACGTCCGTTCCTGTACTCGGCGGTCTTGGTCCAACTAGCGGCCGCGGCTTTTGTTCTGGTGCTGGCACCGCCGGATCGCCATGCGGAGCGCGCCGCCCTGCGGCTGCTGGCCTTCACCACGCTTGGGATGATGATGAGCCTGATGGCGGCCTGGCTGATCGGGCGCCTGGGTGTGACGTCCGGATCGCCGGAACGAGCCGGGAGCGTGATCCCGGTCCTGGCGTTGGGACTGGCCGTTCTGCTGTTTGTCCCCCCTTTCCACCTTTGGCTGCCGCCGGGGGCGGACCGTGCCCATCCTTACGCACTGGCTTCGGTCGCGGGCCTGATGCAGGCCGCAGGCCTATTCCTCGTGCTGCGTGTGCTTGACTCGTACGCCTGGGTTCGGGACGATCCTGGTGTTCGACTGGCGATGACTGCGGCTGGAATCGTGATGATCGCCCTGGGGAGTGTGTGGGCGCTGGCGCAAGACCGCCTGGCTCGGACGTTCGTCTACGTCTTGCTGATCGATATGGGGATTGGAATGATCGCACTTGGAAGCGCGAGCGCGGTTGGCTATCAGCTGGCGATGGGGATGTCTGCCGCCCGGGTCGTTGGCCTTGGCGCCTGGGGGCTGGGCGCAACGCTCCTCACAGCCCGGACGGGCACGGATGAGTTGCGCAACCTGAGAGGGATGGGGTTCGTTATGCCCCTTCCCGCTATCCTTACGCTGGCGGGCGTGCTCTCGATCGCGGGGTTTCCCCTGACGGCAGGTTTCCCGGGCA
>JALHUE010000135.1 GCA_022866145.1 Anaerolineales bacterium
CCTTGAGGTTCTTCGAGCCCATGACTGCGCCTAGCCCTGTTCGCCCGGCGACGCGTCCGTGGTCGCACAGCACCAGCCCGAAGGGGAGACAAGCCTCTCCCGCCTCGCCGATGCAGGCCACGCGCACCAGCTTGTCGCCCAGCTCGGCCCGCACCGCCTCCTGCGTCTGGTAGGTATCCGCCTTGCCCCATAGATGCCCAGCACTGCGGACCTCGACGGTGCCTTCGTGGACCCACAGATAGACCGGATGGGGCGCCTTTCCCCGCAGGACAAGCCCATCAATCCCCGCCCCGCGCAGCTCCGATCCGATGAAGCCGCCGATGTTCGACTCGCCCCACAATCCGGTGGCCGGCGATCGGGCGCACAGGACCATTCGCCCGACCGCTGGACCGGTGGTTCCAGTCAGCGGGCCGGTCAGCCAGAGCAAGGGCGCCTCGGGAGCCAGGGGATCGGCAGGATCCTCCAGCCAAGGCCAGAGGAGATGGGCTCCGAGGGCCGCTCCGCCGAGAAATGCCCTGTAGGACTCGGTCGCCACGGGCAGCGGCGTCTGCCGCCCGGTCGACAAATCGATCTCCAGAATGCGTGGCAGCGGAGTGGAGCTCACCGCCGCCGGGCTCCTGCCGTCCGCAGGTCCCCGCCGGGCCAGCTGGGCTCCGCTTCGCCTTTAGCCGCAACGGCCGCCATGGCCCATTCCGCCAGAGCGGCGATCGTCAGGCTCGGGTTGACGCCCGGATTCCCGGGCATCACCGACCCATCGACGACATACAGCCCCGGATAGCCGAACAGCCGAAAGCGGTCGTCGGCCCCACCCTCCTCCACCGAGCGTCCAATCGGAACGCCTCCCATGATGTGAGCCGTGGTCGGCGTATTCAGCAGGCTCTCGTTGATGCTTCCCTGGGCGATTCCATCCACTTGAGCGGCAAAGCGGCGCACGACTTCGTGGGCGATGGGCAGTTCCCCGACGAGCGGCCGGGCTTGGTCGCGCTGCGAAACCAACCCCCGCCGGAAGAAGGTCAGCAGGCTGCGCCCCCGTTTGACCAGAAGACGCGTGTCCGTCGTCTGCATCACCAGAAGGATCGTCGTGCGGCGAGCCCAGCCCGGCAGCAGCTTGGAGCGGGCGAGATCGACCGGGTGCAGGATGGACTCGCACAGGAGAAGCCACAGGCGGCGCCAACGACCGTTTCCGGCCTCGACCAGCGGCGCCGCCAGCATGCGCATCAACGACGAGCCGTCGGGGTAGCGGACGGGCTCGACATGAGTCACTGGGTCCGCCTGGAAGATCGAGGTGATGGCCACGCCCTTGGAGAAATCGGTCCGGTCGTCCCGCGCCGTGACCCCCAGCAGGGCCTCGCTGTTGGTACGCACATCCGAGCCCAAGCGTTGCGACAACCCCGGCAGCGAGCCGGTCTCGTCTCGGCAGCGCAGCAGGAGCGACACTGTGCCGAGGGCGCCGGCGGCAAACACGACATTGCGAGCCCGCACTCGCCGCCTCCGCCGCGAGCCCAGCACCCCGGGTCTGCAATAGGTGATCTCGTAGCGAGCCGAGCCGTCCTCACCCTCCCGAACCGGTCGCACGTCGACAACTTCGCTCTCAGCCCGAATTTCAGCCCCGAGTCCCTCCGCCAGGTGAAGATAATTCTTCGGCAACGTGTTCTTGGCGTTGAGGCGACAGCCCACCATGCAAGCACCGCAATGGGTACATCCGGCCCGCGGCGGGCCGAGTCCCTCAAAGTACGGATCGGGCACTTCCTGGCCGTCTTCCCCGAAGAAAACGGCGACCTCGGTCGGCTGAAAGGAGTCCAACGTGCCGAGTTCGGCTGCAACCTGTCGCAACATATCATCCGCTGCACAGGACTGCGGATTCGTGGCCGCGCCCAGCATACGGCGCGCCGTAGCGTAGTGCGGCCTGAGCCGGGATCCCCACGGTGCATACCGGGACCAGGCTGGCAACTCGAAGACCCCTGCGTCAGGCTCCGCCAGCACGTTGGCGTAGCCCAGGCTGCCTCCCCCCACGCCGCTGCCATGCAGCACCAGGACGCCAGACAGCCAGGTCATCTGCAGGATGCCGCGACAGCCCCATCCCGGCAGCCAGAGGTACCGCCGGACATCCCAATTGCTGCGGGCGAATTCGTCATCCCTGTAGCGATTGCCCCGCTCCAGGACTAGGACCCGGTAGCCTTTCTCCGAGAGACGGAGGGCGGCCACGCTGCCACCGAAACCCGATCCAATGATCGCGAAGTCGACGAAGGGCTCATCTAGGCCATTCAAGGTTCAATTCCCCAGTGTTACCCGGGCGAGACGCCGCCTTCATTCGTCGAGCCAGGCAGGATCCAATCGGGCGATCTCCTGGATAGAATCGAAGGGCGCCATCTCCAACTCGCGCCGGGTGAAGCAACGGCGGATGTCTTCTTCCGACTCCGCTTCCCACTCGCAGTAGAGCTTGCCGTCGACGGCGGCGTAGAACGATGCCAACCAGATCGGACAGCCCGGGGCCTGGCGCGTTCGCTGGCGCAGTCCACGCCAGTCTTCCACCCATTCCTCCTGGGTCGGGTACATATTGCGCACCGAGTGAATCGCCAGGTAGCGACGCATGGAGGCCTCCTTCCATCAGGCAAAGACAAGCTTGGGTTCGATTTCCACCAACCGACAGCAACGGACAAAGTCCAGAACCGTGGGCACATTCCGGAGCATGTACCCCATGTTGCCCTCCACCCGCAGGCGCCGAGTCATCATTGCCTGCATCGGATCCAGTTCACCTGCGATCACCTTGTAGAAGTTGGGCAGCGAGGCTCGCAGGACAAATTTCGCCGGCGGCAACCCGTCAGCCCCCGGCGAGCAGGCCTTGGCCTGCCGGCAGGCTCCGTGCCAGAGGTCCAGGTAGAAGGCCGCCATCCAATCCGGCCCCGCTTGGGCCTCAACCACACAGAGGATGTCGCCTTCCCAGTTTCTGGCTGTCCGGGCATATTGCTCATCGGCGTTGAGGACCACCTGCAGGGCGAGCAGCCACGGTTCACTCGGGAATGGATAGCCCATGCTTGCCTCCGGTTGCGAGGATTATCCGCCATCGGACGAAGCCTGTCAACGAACATCGTTTGACAGCCGGGCGAGGCCTCATATACACTGCCTGCAGGTGACACAATGCAAGCCAGAGCCGAGATCGAACAGCACGAAGACCAGATCCTAGCACCGTATGCCCTGCGCAGCCGGGATTCTCGAGGGCGGGCATTTCCCAGTGACGAACATGCCTATCGCACCTGCTTCCAGCGCGATCGCGACCGAGTCCTTCACACTACCGCTTTCCGCAGGCTAGAGTACAAGACCCAGGTGTTCATTTTCGCCGAGGGGGACTACTACCGCACGCGTCTGACCCACACCCTGGAGGTCGCTCAGATCGGCCGCACCATCGCCCGGGCCCTCGGGGCCAACGAGGATCTTGTCGAAGCGATCTGCCTCGCCCACGACCTGGGTCATCCGCCCTTCGGGCATGCCGGCGAAAGCGCCCTGGCAGACCTGATGGCCGAGCACGGAGGCTTCAACCACAATCGTCATTCCGTCCGCATCGTCACCCACCTCGAGCGCCGCTTCCCCGAGTTTCCGGGGCTGAACTTGACCTGGGAAGTCCGCGAGGGGATGGTCAAGCACGAAACAGAGTACGATGTCGCCGACGCCAGCGACTATGAGCCCGAGAAGCGAGCCGGCCTCGAAGCCCAGATCTGCAACGCCGCCGACGAGTTGGCATACTCGGCTCATGACCTGGACGACGGGCTGCGCTCCGGCCTGATCTCTGCGCCCCAACTGGCCGGGGTCGCACTCTGGGACGACTTGGTGAGCGACCTGGGGATCCCGGCCTCGCCGCTGGAAGACCTCGCCCGCCATCGCCTGATCCGCCGCCTGATCAACCTTCAGGTGACCGACCTGCTGGCCACAACGTCTAAGGCGATCGCCGACTCCTGCTTGGCCAGTGCCGACGATGTTCAGCGGTTGGATCACAACCTGGTGGCTTTCAGCCCTCCCCTTGCCGAGAAGAACCGCCAGCTCAAGACCTTCCTATTCCACAACCTGTATCAGCACTACCGGGTGTATCGGATGCAGGTGAAGGCCGAGCGCATCGTGAGCGACCTGTTCACCGCCTACGCCTCCAAACCCGAGGTCCTGCCCGGAGAGGTCCGCGACCGCACCCCGCAGGAAGGGCTGCACCGAACGATCAGCGACTACATCGCTGGCATGACCGACCGTTTCGCCCTCCAGGAACACGGCCGCCTGTTCGATCCGCTGATCCTCCCCTGAGCGTTGCTCCGGCGCTCGTCATCTGCGCGTGTGGTAGCATCGCCAGCGGGCTCCGTCCATGTTCCACTGCGGCGCGAGGAAGTGATGAAGTCTCCCGTTCTTACGGCTGGCATACTCGTCCGGCTTGCTTCGGCCACCGCCTGCACCTTGGCTGAGCCCGGGCGCGCGACCGTGCCACGCAGCGGCCCGCCCACCCCAGCGGCGGTGGCGCTGATCTCGGCGACGTCTTCCTTGCCTCCGCCAACGATGCGAGCGGCCTCAGCTTACTCGCCAAGCGAAGCGATCGATCGGCGCGGGGCCGAGCTGCGGCTGACCGCATTCGATCTTGGCACGCCCGGCCTAGCCCTCACCGTGTGGCTCAGCGGCTTGCCCCCTGGAGTGGGCTCTCCGCCGAACTTCGGATCTCCGATCTTCGCCGAAGTTGTGGTCTTCGATCGGAGACAGGGCGTGCCGATCGAATGGGCCTCGCAGGGAGGCGGCGGGGGTGGAGGCAGCCGGCGAGAGAAGGCGGAGCGCCCCGCCTCGTGACGCAAGATCTCGCCTTCTGTGAGTAGCACTGCCACAGGGGATGGCCAAGGAGAAACCGCTGCCGATGGACAAGCGAGAGATCTTTCTGACCCCGCAAGGAGCCGAACGTCTGCGCGCCGAGCTTGAGGAGCTGCGCGGCCCACGCCGGCTAGAGCTGGCGGCGCGCCTGCGCCACGCCGTACAACAAGGCGATCTCAGCGAAAACGCCGACTACATCATCGCCAAGGAAGAACAGGGGTTCCTCGAAGGAAGGATTCAGGAGCTTGAGAGTGTGCTCAGACTGGCGATCATCGCCGACGGCCCGCGTGAGCAGGGCGTGGTTACTGTTGGCAGCACCGTTGTCGTGGCGGAAGGCGACTCACCGCCCGAGACGTATCAGGTTGTGGGGGTCAAGGAAGCCGATCCGGCCTCGGGCCGCATCTCGCATGAATCGCCCTTTGGAGCGGCCTTGATGGGACGGCATGCCGGCGAGACAGTACCGGCCGCCACGCCTGCGGGTGAAGTCCTGCTGCGCATCCTTGAGGTCCGATAAGCACGGCGGGACGGGCGCGCGCCCGTCCCGTTGTCATGCCAAGCCCGCTGACGCCTACCCCGACTTGCGCGAGGCTCGCAGCTCAATCGTCAAGCGCTCAAAGAAGCTCTCCGCCGGAAGCGCCGATTCGGCGTACACCAAATCGACAACCCGAACCTCGACCAGCAGCGAGGCCGTCTCCAGCGTGACCACTCCCCCGCTGGCAGCGAGGACCGGGTCCCCCTTGGCTGCCAGCCGGGCGCGGGTCTCGTGATCGTTGAAGGCAAACCGGCTGAGCAGAACCTTGGTGACGGTCTGGATGTCGTTCTTGTCGAAGAGCCAGATCTCCAGTGCGGTAACCTTCTTGGGCTCGCCGACCCCGATGAGGTCACCCAGTCCCACGCCGCATTCACCGAGGAAATCCCCGGCCGGGCTTTCGATGCTGAAGGAGTCGTCGTACAGGTCGTCCCCCAGGGTGTAGATGGTGCGGAACATCGCCAGGGGAGCCTCTGCCCCCTTGCGAGGCGTCGAGGCTGGAGCCGAAGCCTGCCCGGCGGCTGCCCCAGGCCGATAGACCTCGCCAACAGTTTCCTCGGCCGGCATCCCAGCGTAGGCGTCGGAAGGCTCGTCCGTCCGACCGCGCGACCGCTCGCGACGCGCCGCTCGCGACCTCCACAGCACGGCGCCCCCAAGCAACAGCCCCAACACCGCCGTTAGACCGCAAACCGGCAGAAGGTATTGAGCGGCCGCGCCCCCGGCCCCAGCGGGCGGTGTCGGCGTCCCGGCGGGCGCCTCGGCCTGATAGATCTCGATTAGGGCGTAGAAGTTTTGAATCGAGGTGTCGCTGACCTCGCCCGGGTTGGCCGCGACCTCGGCCAGCGCGGCCGGGCCGTCCTCCCCCAAGGCCTCATAGCGCTGCATTGCCAGGTCGGCGTTGCGGTTGACCGAATACGAATCGATCACCATGCGCATGTAGTCGACCTGCAGGTCGGACCGGAGCGAATCCGGAGCAGCGTCGGTCCACTCTACAGGGAAGACCACCCACCCCAGGAACAGCCCGATGGCGATGCCGGCAACAACCGCCAGCCCCGCCAGCACAGGTGGTCGTCCGACCATTTCCTTTGCTCGCAGCATGCGTCCCTCACTCAAGTCGGTCCACTTTCGCCCGAGGCTGCGATTCTAGACCTCGGCTACGCCCTCGGCAAGCCGCCATGGGTGCAGGTTCTATGCCGCTTCCTCGTCTGGCATGACCACCGACCGCTCGTAGCGGGTGCCGCAGGCCATGCAGGCGACATGGGTCCTGTTCTCCACCACCAGCAGGCCCCCGCAGTTGCCGCACTCGCCTGGCACAGGTCGCTTCCAACTTGTGAAGTCGCAATTGGGGTAGTTCTCGCAGCCGTAGAACGTGCGGCCCTTGCGGGTCCGGCGCTCGATCAGGTCTCCCCCGTCCTTGGGGCATCGGACACCGATCTTCTCCAGCCATGGCTCGGTGTGGCGGCAATTCGGGAAATCCGAGCAGCCGATGAACTTGCCGTACCGGCCGTGGCGGACCAACAACGGCCTGCCACACAGCGGGCAGGCCCGCTCCAGGATCTCCGGCTCCGCCTTGACCTCCGGCATATCGATAATCGCCTGCTTGAGCTGTTCGGCGAAAGGCGTGTAGAAGTCGCGCACGACCTCGGTCCATTCTCGGCTCCCGGAGGCGACATCGTCCAGTTCGGCCTCCATCCGGGCCGTGAAGCCCAGATCAACGATCTCCGGGAAGTGATCCACGAGGAGGTCGTTGACGGTCATCCCGATTTCCGTCGGAAACAGCCTCTTCGCTTCCCTGCGGACGTAGCCTCGTGCTTGCAGCGTTGACAGAATCGGAGCGTAGGTCGAAGGCCGCCCAATCCCATTGTCCTCCAACGCCTTCACCAGGCTGGCCTCGGAAAAGCGCGGCGGCGGCTGGGTGAAATGCTGTTCTGACTTCAGGTCCAGCAGATCCAGCCGGTCGCCCCGCTCGAGATTCGGCAGCTGCGCCAACCGCGCCTCCTGGGGCTCCTCGTCGCCATTCTCTCCGTTCTCGCTCGGGCGGTCTTCGTAGATGTCGAGGAATCCTGCGAAGCGCAGGGCCGAGGCCGAAGCCTTGAGGTCATAGATCTGATGGGCCGCTTTGCCTTTGACGTCAATCACCCGGGTGTCGTACTCGGCGGCAGCCATCTGGGACCCGAGGAAGCGCTTCCATATCAGCGAGTACAGCTTGTACTGCTCCGTCGTCAGGTGCGAGCGGACCAACTCCGGAGTACGGGCCGGGTCGGTCGGGCGGATGGCTTCATGCGCCTCCTGGGCACCTCGCGAGCGGGTCCGATAGACCGGCGGCGATGGAGGCAGGTAGGCCTCGCCGAACCTGTCGGCGATCACGTTGCGCGCCTGTGCCTGAGCCTCCTCCGCTACATGCGTCGAGTCGGTGCGCATGTAGGTGATCAGACCGACCGAGCCCTCGTCTCCGAGATCGATACCCTCATACAGTTGTTGTGCCAGGGCCATTGTGCGACGGGCCGTGTATCCCTGGCGCCGGGAGGCATCCTGCTGCAAAGTGCTTGTGGTGAACGGAGGCGCCGGCCGTCGCGTGCGCGACCCGGAAGCCGCCTTGACCACGGTGTATTCCGCCCGGCGCATCCCGGCCAGGGCAGCCTCAGCGGCAGCCTGGTCCCCCAGGACGGGTTCGCTGCCATCGATCCGGGAAAGGCGTGCCCAGAAGGCCGGCGGCTTCCCCGGCTGAAGCAGGCTGGCGTCGATCGTCCAGTGCTCTTGGGGGACAAATCCCTCGATGGCCCGTTCACGATCGACGACCAAGCGCAAGGCGACGGACTGCACCCTGCCTGCGGACAGCCGGCTGCGCACCTTGGACCACAGCAGCGGACTGAGGCTGTACCCGACCAAACGGTCCATGATCCGCCGCGCCTGCTGAGCATCCACCAGATGCTGATCGATCTTCCGAGGGTGCTTGAAGGCTTGTTCAATAGCCGGGCGAGTGATCTCGTGGAATACAACCCGCTTCGCCCGGCTGGGATCGACTTCCATGGCATGCAATAAGTGCCAGGCAATCGCTTCTCCTTCGCGGTCGAGGTCGGTCGCCAGGAATAGCAGCTCGGCTCGCTCCGCCTCTGCCTTCAACCCCTTGACGATCTGCCGCTTCTCGTTGGGAACCCGGTACTTCGGCTCAAAATCCCTGTCGACGTCCACTGAGAGCTGAGACCGCAGCAAGTCCCGCACATGCCCGACCGAGGCCCGGACGGTATACTCTTTCCCCAGGAAGCGACCGAGCGTCTTGGCCTTGGTCGGCGACTCTACGACCACCAGCCAGCCCCGCCGCTTGACCTTGCGGGCCCGCTTGGCTGGCTTCTCCGTCTGCGGTGGCGGCTCCAGTCCTTCGTGAGCCGGCGTCCGGCCCATGCGGAACATCGTCGTCCCGCATACCGGGCAGGTTCCGCGGGTTGCGGCCGTGCCTCCGGCAGTGAAAACGGCCGCAGGCAAAGTGACCTCTCGTTTCTGCTTACACTTGACACAAAACGCTTCCACTCAACTCTCCCGCTACAGGTACTGCCGCAGTCCTCGTCTCTCCAGCTCACGCACCAGCTCGCGAACTCTCTCACTCATCGCTGCCGGGACAATCAGGACCACATCCGGTGTGTCGACGATCACCAGGTCGCGGGCGCCGAGCACTGCAACGAGCCGGTGGGACTCCTCGGCCTGATAGACCAGAGTCCCCCGGCAATCTTGCAGCAAGGCGCTCACGGCGAGATCGAGATTCCCATCCGGATCGGCCTGAACGACTTCGTGGAGGCGGTCCCAGCTACCGATGTCCTTCCAGCCCAGCCCGTCGGCCGGTAGCACGGCAACCTGTTCTGCTTTCTCCATGATGCCGTAGTCGATCGTCTCGGACTCCAAGGCTGACCAGATTGATCCAAGGCTTGGATCCTTCCATTGCCCTGGGGCGGCTCGGATTCTCTCCAGGCTGGCGTGCAGCTCCGGCATCTGGTGCTCGATCTCACCCAGGATCCGCCGCGCCTTCCACACGAACATGCCGGAATTCCAGTAGTAGTCCCCGCTCTCCAGGTAGGCTGCGGCCACCGCCGGATCCGGCTTCTCGCGGAAGCCAAGGACGCGGTAGGCACCGGAGCTGCCCAGGGGCTCCCCACGATGGATGTAGCCATACCCGGTTGCGGGATACTCCGGCGGAATCCCGAAGGTGACCAGTTCATCCCGAGAGGCGAGCTCCGTCGCTTCTCCCAACAGGGTCCGGAAGCGATCGGGGTCACTGATGAAGTGATCGGACGGCAGGCACGCCATTACACTCTCGCTGGCACGCTGCCTACAAACCAGCGCTGCCAGCCCGATGGCCGACGCCGTCCCACGGGCCTCGGGCTCGATTACAAAGGCCTCGGCAGGCAAGTCCGGCGCCTGCCGCCGCAGGATCTCCACTTGCGAATCTGCCGTGACGACCAGAATATTCTCGAGCGGAAGCAGTGGACGCACACGCGCGACCGTCATCTCAAACAATGTTTGCTTCCCGAGAAAGCGAAGTGCCTGCTTCGGGTTGTCTCGGCGCGAAACCGGCCACAGCCGGGTCCCGCCTCCGCCTGCCAGGATGACCGCGAAGATCACGTCCGCCATCACTCCACCCGATAATCCATGTGTGATTCGCGGGCCAGAACGTAGCGCATCCCGCCCAGCGAACGCACCCTGCCCCGCAGCTCAAGCAGGGTCAGGCAGGAGGCGACAACACTCGCCGGCAGTTCGCACGACCGGCTGATCTCATCGACATGCGTCGGCTCACCGGACAACGCTTTCAGGACCCTGCGTTCTCCCTCCGAGGCAGGCGCCGGCTCACCCCCTGTCTCGGTGACGATCAACTCCAGGTTCAACGCTTCCAGGACATCGGTCGGCGAGAGCAGCAGACGGGCGCCGCTGGCGATCAGGCGATTCGCTCCGCCGCTGGTCCGACTGTAGATGTTGCCGGGTGCCGCGAAGACCTCCCGCCCTTGCTCCGCCGCGAAACCGGCGGTGATCAGCGCCCCGCTGCTACTTCCCGCCTCCGCCACGACCACAGCCAGGCTCAATCCCGAGATCAGCCGGTTCCTTGCAGGGAAGTTGGCGGGTTCTGGGGATCGCCCCAGCGGGTACTCGGTGAGGAGCGCCCCGCGTTCGGCGACGGCTTCCGCCAGGCGTCGATGCTCCGGTGGGTAGATGCAGTCCATACCGGATCCCAGCACAGCAATCGTCCGACCTCCACTCTGCAAAGCGGTCTCATGGGCGATCCCATCGATGCCCCGAGCCAGCCCCGAAACCACTGTCACTCCCCCGGCGACAAGCGCTGACACCACATCCCGTGTCACCTGCTGCCCATAGGCGCTCGGCCGGCGCGTTCCCACGACGGCCACGGCCAGATCATCCTGCTCGCGCAGCCCGCCTCGCAAGTACAGCACAGGAGGTGGCGCATCGATCTCAGCCAACCGTCGCGGATAGTCGACGTCCTCCCAGGTGACCGCCCGCAGGCCTCGCGCTTCCAACCGAGCCATCTCCTCATCGAGGTCTATCCGGGCACGCGCCTCGAGGATCGACTGCACCAGAGACGGGCCGAGCCCCGCTGAGGCCAGTGCGGCTTCGCTGGCCGTCCAGGCCGACTGCATGTCGCCAAAGGCTGCCAGCAGCATGCGCAGCCGGACGGAGCCGATTCCCCTGGCATAGCTGAAACCGATATAGTAGCGTGCGTCCCCCATTCGCCACCTGCACCGAGGCAACTTGGAGAGAATACCATGCGGATTTTGGGCGTGTCAAGCCGGCGGGTTGCGCCAGGCTAGCGCGGCTGCGGCCAAATTGGGGCCGCGGGATAGCGCCCTGCGGGCACCGCCGGGGATGCGCCTCGGCTCGAAACCGATCTCACACCCTGCTCCAGGCGGCCTCAATCCTGCTGTCCGTCCCTATCCTGCAGCGCCGAGAGCATGAACCGGGTAGTCGGTTCCGCAGGGAACGGCCAGGCGGCCTCGACCCGAACCCCCGCATGCATCAGGCGCACTGGCTCGATCGAGCGCGGCACGTCGATTTCGGCATGGTCACCCCCGCGCATCAACATCAGATCGAGGGCAACCACCCGCGCAGCGCCGGCCGCGATCGCGGCTTGGGCGGCTCGTTCGATGTCAGGATCACAGAACTCGTTGAAGCCCACCTAGACCGGCCGCCCGGCAAGCTCATGCATCGCCTGTGCCAGTTGTTGTGAAGCCGCGAAGAAGCGGTCATTGGCCGGAGTGCGCGGCCAGGCGCGCAGTCGGCCTTCGAGGTGGCGCAGCCCTAACCGTGTCTGCACCGGCATCTCGGCTTCGCGGTCTCCGCCATCGAGGGCAGCTGGAACAGCTCCTTCAACTCAGCCCGTGGAAGCTGGCGGGGCGGAACCCCATGCCTCGCCGGACCATCAGCCAGGGCCTCTCCTCTCAGCATGCGATTGCCTTCAAGAGGTGCGCGGGATCTGGCTGCAGCCAACCCCTAGAGGTCTTTGCCCCGCCCGGGCGCGTCCCGCGTACACAAGAACAGAGCGCCCGGGGACTCCGGACGCTGTGGCGGGGATGACGGGATTCGAACCCGCGGTCTCTGCCTTGACAGGGCAGCGTGTTAGGCCGCTACACCACACCCCCAACGGGCCGCATCTTACCACGAGCCTAGAACCAGCGTCAAGCAATCCCTATCCGCCCAAGACGACACCCAGGGCCTCGAGGGCGGCCTCCACACTCCCATCGTCGATCCCGTAGTGCAGCACCAGCCTCACCCGTCGCGGACCGACGGGGTGAATCAACACGCCCCGAGAGCGCAGCTGGTCTTGCAGGCCGGCGGCGTCCACGACCGCGGTCTGCGCCAGCCGGAAGTAGACCATGTTGGAGGCCGGCTCCGGCGTTTCGACCTCGACCCCGGGGATCTGAGCCAACCCCTGTGCCAGTCTGCGCGCTCGTTGGTGGTCCTCTGCCAGCCGCCCGACCATGCTGTCGAGGGCAACGATCCCGGCCGCGGCCAGAATGCCGGCCTGGCGCATGCCGCCACCGAGCTGCTTGCGGGCCTTGCGGGCACGCCCGATGAAGAGCGCGGTTCCACACAGCAGCGAACCGACCGGCGCGCACAGCCCCTTAGAAAGACAGAAGGCAACGCTGTCCGCCATGCCAACCAGCCTGCTGGCCGGCACGCCGAGGGCAGAGGCGGCGTTGAAGATGCGGGCGCCGTCGATGTGGAGGCGCAATCCATGCCGCTGCACCAGGTCGCCAACGCCTCGGATGTAGTCGACACCCAGAACGGCGCCGCCGCAGCGGTTGTGGGTGTTTTCCAAACAGACCAGGCGTGTGGTGGGGAAATGGACGTCGTCCGGGCGGATCGCGTCCTCGATCGCCTGAAGGTCGAGCGTGCCATCGGCAGCCGTCGTGAGCGCCCGCGGGTGAACTCCGCCAAGCGCGGCCGCGCCCCCGGCCTCGTACAGATAGGTGTGGGCCAGGTCCCCCAGGATCATCTCGTCGCCTCGCTGGCAGTGTGTCAGGACTGCGGCCAGGTTGGCCATCGTCCCCGACGGCACGAACACGGCCGCCTCCATGCCCATGCGCTCCGCCGCCATCGCTTCCAGGCGGGCGACGGTGGGGTCCTCCCCGTAGACATCGTCCCCGACCTCGGCTTCGGCCATCGCCCGCCGCATTTCCGGCGTCGGCTGGGTGACGGTGTCTGAGCGCAAGTCGATCATCATCCTGACCCCTCCTGGCTTTCGAGCGCAAGGTCTGCGATGATGCCGGTCTGAAGCAGCTCGAGCGCTTCCCGGAAGTCCGCCGGGAGGGCGGCCTCGAACACACTCAGCTCCGAGGCTCCGGGCAATCGAATCCCCAGACGCCAAGCATGAAGCATCTGTCGTCGAAGCCAGTCCGGCTGATGGCGTGAGCCATATACGCGATCCCCGGCGACAGGCATCCCGAGGTAGGCGAGATGGACCCGAATTTGGTGCGTGCGGCCGGTCTGCGGTGTGACGGCAAGCAGCGCATATTCACCGAGTCTGCGCAGCACATGGAAGCGCGTCAGGGATGACCGTCCCTTGTGTTCAGCCACAACCGCCATCCTTTTGCGCTCCCTGGGATCCCTGCCGATGGCAGCATCCACCAGGCCTTCTTCAGTCGGCGGATTCCCGTGAATCAGGGCCAAGTAGGTTTTCGTGACGGCCTGGGACTTGAACTGCCGCTGCAAGTCCGCCATCGCTCTGTCGTTCTTGGCGAACACCACCAGACCCGAGGTGTCTTTGTCCAGCCGATGGACAACCCCCGGCCGACGCTCGCCTCCCACGCCGACGAGATCGGGGACGTGATTCAACACGGCTTGAACGAGGGTATCGGCTTCGTGGCCGGCCGAAGGGTGCACCACGACTCCCGCCGCCTTGTCGGCGATCAAGATATTGTCATCTTCGAACACAATGTGCAGGGGAATCTGACTGGGCTCGAGCATTGCCGGGCGCGCCGGGGGAATCACAGCCGAGATCCGTTCGCCGCCGACAAGCCGCAGCCCGGGCTTGTCGACGATGCGCCCGTCTACGGTGACAGTTCCTTCGCGGATCAATTGCTGCCAGCGCGAGCGAGAAACCTCCGGCCACTGGCGATTGAGGCACGAATCCAATCGGCCTGGCGTGGCGAACCCCTCCAGCGCCGGAGGCCCTTCATCCAGGGGTGTCATCTTCTTGAGGCAAGGGTATTCCTGCGGGAAGCGCCTCTGGGGGTAAGGCCTTCCGCTTGCGCTCCTCCACCCACAGTGCAGCAACGAGCAGGGCGACCCCGATGCTGATGCAGGCATCGGCGACATTGAACACCGGAAAGGACCCAACCGAGGCGAAGTCGGTGACGGTCCCCTGCGAGATCCTGTCGACGAGATTGCCGATAGCGCCCCCAAATTGAAGCACCAACGCAACGCGAACCAAGCGTTGTTCCGGCGGCACCTGTGGGAAGTAGTACAGGATCGCCACGACCACCAACACCGAAACCACGGCGATCACGCTGCCAGCCGCGGGGAAGATCCCGAAGGCGGCTCCCGTGTTGTTCCAGTGCACAATCCGCGCGTACGGCCCCAGCCAGTCCCACGGAACCCAGACCTCCCCATACGCCAGCGACGATCGGACAAGGTACTTGGACCATTGGTCCAGGGCGACGACCAATCCGGCCCCGCCGATCAGGACCAGGTCACTCTTCAAGCGCGCCAAACGCTTCCTCCCTCGAACCCTTCTGGGACGGATTCTACCCTCGAACTGCCGCCTCTCACCCCAATCCAATCATCCCGGGCGGATGCCCACCTGAAGCGACTCGCCATCAAAGCTGAAGGATTCGACGCGGATTCCGCTCGGTGCCGCGACGGCCTGCACGCCGTTCGCCAGCGTTTCCTCGCGCACGAAGACTTCGTGCAGCTGGATCGCGGTTGCGAGTCGCGCGCTGGCGGAATACTCCACCAGGATGCGGTCATCCACCTGCAGATCAGCCTGCTTGCGCAGATCCTGGACGCGGCGGACGACCTCGCGCGCCAGGCCCTCCGCCACCAGCTCCTCGGTCAGCCCGGTGTCCAGGGCCGCAACATATGGGCCGTCTCCGGCGGCGGCGAAGCCGGCATGCGCCTCCAGCCGGACCTCGACCTCCTCTGGCAAGATGGTGATCTCCTCGCCAGCCACGTCGACCCGGAGGGGCTCTCCGGAGAGCAGCCTCGCCGCCGCCTGCTCCGCCGGCAAGCCAAGCAAGGCCTGGCGGATAGCCGGGTAGCGGCCGCCGTACTTCTGGCCCAGCTGCTTGGGCAGCGGGTTCAGCCGGAAGTCCACCACCTCCCCGGCCGTGTCGAGAAGGCGCACTCGCTTGACATTCAACTCGTCGGCGATGACCTGCGCATGCCGTGCCACCAGGTCCCGCTCGCTGGCGTTCCCCACGGCGAACGCCACCTCCGCCAGCGGCTGCCGCAACTTGCGGTCGGCCTTGTTCCGGGCAGCGTGTCCCAGGGACACAAGGCGCTGAATCAGCCGCATCTGGGAGGTCAGGTCCGGGGTGTGGCGCCAGGCCAGCGGCGTGGGAAACCGGCAGTGATGCACGCTCTCCGGAGCCTGGGCATCGACGGTACGCACCAGGTTCTGATACATCACCTCCGTCACAAACGGGACAAATGGAGCCAGCAGACGAATCAGGGTCTCCAGAACCGCATACAGGGTGGCGTAGGCCGCCTGCTTGTCGGCATCCGAGACAGCGCTCGCGCCCTGACGTGCCCAGAACCGCCGGCGGCTCCGGCGAACATACCAATTGCTCAGGTCGTCGAGGAAGCCAGCCACGCTCTCCGTGGCCATGTTCGGCTCGAAGGCCTCCAAACTGGCCGTCACCGTCCGGACGGTCTCGTCAAGGCGGGCAAGGATCCACGTATCCATCTGGCTCATGTCGCCCCGGCCGCTCTGCCCCGGGGTCCAGCCGTCGATCCGGGCATAGGTCACGAAGAAGCTGTACACATTCCACAGGGGAAGCAGGAACTGACGTCGGACCTCGTCGGCCCGATGGTAGCCGAAGAGCAGGTCCTTCTCCGGCTTGTGATCGCAATACAGCCAGCGCATCACGTCCACGCCCATGCGATCTGCGGCCTCATTGAATTCGATTGAGTTCCCCGACGACTTGTGCATCGGCCGCCCGTCCTCCGCCAGCAGCGTGGCGTACGTGAACACATCGCGGAAGGGGGCACGGTGCTCAAGGATCGTGCTCATCGCAATCAGACTGTAGAACCAGTTGCGGAACTGCCCGGGAAAGGATTCGCTGATCAAGTCTGCCGGGAACCAGCGCTGCCAGTAGGCCCGATTCCGGCGGTACTGGAGCGTGCTCATGCCGACAACCCCGGCATCCAGCCAGGGATTGCCGACCTCGGGGATCCGGCGCACCCGGGCGCCGCATCCGGAACACGCGATCTCCACGGCATCGATGTACGGCCGGTGCGGGCTATGACCTTCGAAGACCTCCCATCCGGCCACTGCCCGCTGCTTGAGCTCCTCTCGGCTTCCGATCACTTCGAGGGTCCCGCAGGCGGTGCACTCGTAGATCGGCAGTGCCAGGCCCCAATAACGCTTCTTCGAGATCATCCAGTCATGCATATTCCGCAGCCAATCCATCTCCCGGTCAATACCGAAGGATGGGTGCCATCGGGTTTCATTCTGCACGACTTCCATCATCTGAAAGCGCAGATTTCGGTTCCGCTCGTCCGCAGTGATTTGATCGAGCGGATTCTCGAGCTGGCTGCCCATGGAGATGAACCACTCGTCCACGAGCCGGAACACAAGCTGCTCCTGGCAACGCCAGCAGACAGGATAGCGGTGGCGGTAGTCGGCGATACGGTAGGTTCTGCCTTTGCGCGTTAGATCCTCGAAGATCGGGGCTGCGACCTGGGAGACAGCCATGCCTGTCAGCCAGCCGAAGCCCTCGACAAACACACCGGCCTCATCCAGTGGCGCAAGCACGGGAAGGCCGTACTGCTTGCCGAGATGGAAATCCTCGGCGCCGCAGCCTGGCGCAATGTGCACAATCCCGGTGCCTTCCTCTTCTCCGACTTCCTCCCACAGGATGACCCGATGGGCGGCCGGGGCCGCCTGCGACTGCTGGGCTTCAAGCTCGTCGAAAGGACCGTCGTATTCCCAGCCTTCCAGCTCCCGCCCGCTCAGCTCGCCGAGGATCTGGTAGTCGCCCTGCAACATCTGAAGCGTGCCGCGGCTCAGATAGAACGTCTCGTCGCCTTGCCGAACTCGGACGTAGGTCAGATCGGGACCGACCGCCGCCGCCACATTGCTGGTCAGGGTCCAGGGGGTCGTGGTCCACACCAATAGGCTTTCTCCCGGCCGGCCGCGCAGGGGGAGGCGCAGGGTGATGCTGGCATGCTCCACTTCCTGGTAGCCCTCGGTGACGATCTCGTGCTGGCTCAGCCCCGTGCCGCAGCGGGCGCACCACGGCATGACATCCGTTCCCTTGTAGATCCAGCCGCGCTCGTGGCACGACTTGAGCGCCGCCCAGATGGTGTAGTTGTTCTCGTCGGAGAACGTGAAGTAGGAGCCGCCGAGGTCGGGCAGCCCCAATCGCCCGACCAGCCCCTCGACCGTGTCCGAGAACAGGCCCTGCCGCCCTTCGAGCGTGAGCTCCTGCAGCGGGTCCTGCTGGAGCTGCTCTGCCAGTAGCCGCAGCAGCAAGGGGTCGTTCCAGTCCATCCAGTAGCCCAGCCGGATGCTCTGTTCGGTCTGCACTGCGGCGTACCGAAGCACCCGCTGCTTGCACAGAAGCACGAATTCGGCAAGACCGAACTCCTCAATGTCGCGCTTGGTCTTGAAACCCTTGTCCCGTTCGACATTCACCTCGACCCACAGGCCCTGGCAATCGAAACCGTTCTGATACCGGGTTTGGAACCCCTGCATCGCCTTGAGCCTTTGGAACAGGTCCTTGTAGGTACGACCCCAGCCATGGTGCGCGCCCATCGGGTTGTTGGCGGTAATCGGTCCATCGATGAAGGACCAGGTTGGGCCGGTGCTGCGCAGGCGGCGCAGCTTCTCAAAAGCCTCCGTTTCTTGCCAGAACCGGAGAACCTCATGCTCCTGAGCCACGAAATCCACTCTCGTCGGAACAGGATTAAACATGCGGGACCTCCGCTTCAAGACTGACGACCAGGCGTTTGTTGATGGCGCCCTTGCTCTTGTAGTCGGTGATCCGCAAGGGGCCGACCTCACGCGTGTTGCGTACGTGGGTTCCGCCATCGGCCTGCAGGTCCAGTCCCACGATCTCGACCACACGCACTTCGGCGATGCCCGGCGGCAGCAGATTGACCTTGGTGCGGATCAGGTCCGGGATCTTGAATGCCTCCGACCGCGGCAAGATGGCTGTGGTGACCGGCCGGGCGTGGGCCACCTCTTCGTTGATCAGAACCTCGATCTCACGGACGAACTCCTGGCGCATGCTCTCGAACTCGAAGTCCATTCTCCCCTTCAGCGGCTCCATGTTGCCACCGGTCACGCTGGCGCCGTAGCGCTTCCAGATCACACCACACAGGATGTGCATGGCAGTGTGGGTGCGCATCAGGGCGTAGCGCCTTTCCCAGTCGAGCTCCCCCGTGACCCGACTCCCCGGCTGGGCGCTGCCAGCCTCCAGGGTGTGGAGCACGCGGCTCCCATCTTTCACCACCTGACTGACCGGCCGACGAGCGCCGTCCTCGAACCGCAGCCATCCGCGGTCCGACGGTTGACCCCCGCCTCCGGGGTAGAAGGCGGTCGCCTCCAGCACAACCGTGTCGGCCGTCGCCTCCACCACGCTGGACTCGAAGCTGAGCAGATAGGCATCCTGCAGGTACAGCAATTGAGTTGGCATTCCTGGCCTCCAACAGAGAAACCTCTCGCCCTTTCAGGGACGAGAGGCATCACGCTCCCGCGGTACCACCCTGATACCTGCAGACGCAGGCAGCTCGCTCGGGTACGACCTACCTTGGTCAATCCCCGTGTCCGGGTAACGGCGGACCGTTCCGGCTCCCCTACTGCTGCCGAAGCAGGTTCAGGTCGCGGCTCCGGAGGGATTTTCACCCACGTGGCTGACCCGGCTTCCACCGCCCCGGGTTCGCTGCCAGCGCCGGCAGGCTACTCGTCTCCATCATGGCCGTTCGGAATGTTAGGCAATTATCCCATGCGGTGCTTGCGGCGTCAATGTCCCAGGGCCTGGACGACACGCCAGCGCGGCAGGCGCACATACCTGACAGCGTCGAATCCCTCAAGGAGTTCGGTCGCCCGCCCCCAGTATGACCGAAGGCGGGCGTTGCGCACGCGCCACTCACCCGCCAGTTGCGCCAGGACCAACTGGCTGTCGCCGCGGATCTCCAGCTGCACGTCCTGCCGGCGGGTTCCGGACTGTTCCAGGTCCCGGTCCAGGTCCTCGAGCGCGGCGACCAAGGTAGCGTACTCCGCCTCGTTGCTTGTCAGGCGTCCAAACGACAGCCGGCAGAGCTTGGGGGTTGCCGCGCCAGGGAGTTTCAGGCGGTAGGAGCCGTACGATGGGCCGGGATTGCCCCGGCTTCCGCCATCGAAGAGAATGTCTGCCTGCGCGCCCCTGGGGCCGGGCACGCGGGTCGTCAGCTGACCTGCCGGAGCACGGTCAGCACGTTCTGCCGGTGCAGTTCGGGTGCATTCCCCCCCAGTAGGATTCGGCTCTTGCCGCAATCCTCGATCGTGATCTCGTCGATCAGATCCTGGGGGTTTCTCCGTCTGCGCAGACGCGAGACACCGCGCTCAATCGCCGTAAGGTAGTTCAGATTCGAGCGGAGAGCGTTTTGGATCTCACCGCGCAAGATGATCTCGCCATGACCCTGGACCAGGTTCTCGAGCTTGAGCTTGGGGATCCGCCTCAGGCTGGCACTCAGCTGCTCGCTGTCGCCATCCACCAGATAGGGCATTGGCATCATGGCGTCCCCGGCGAAGAGAACATGGTCCTCAGTGATCAGCACGCCGATCCCATCCGGGCTGTGCCCCGGGAGCGAGATCAACTCGAGGGTGCGACGGCCCACCCGCAGGATCAGGCTGCCCTCCGAGAACACAATGCTCGGCAGCACCAACTCGACATCCTGCACCTCGCGGCTTTGCCGACGCGCCGCCTCAAGCCGTGCCCTGGAGCTGGTATCCATCAGCTGGCGACAAAGCGCATGGCCGATCACGACTGCCTGCGGAAAGAAGCAGTTGCCCAGGACATGATCCGGATGGTGGTGAGTGTTAATAATGTAGCGCACCGGGCTGCCGAGCCTGCCCTCGACCAGCTCGCGGATCTCTTTCGTCTCTTCGGGGTATGGCAGGGTATCGATAAGGACGGACCACTCTGGACCGACCACCGCCCCCGCATTTACCTGGGCGTACAATTCGCTGGTGAAGACGTAAATGTTGTCGGCGACACGCTCTCGGAGCATGCCCTCTCCTGCTCAGACGCAAGCGGAGAGGTTAGCACGCCCACCCGGCGCTTGTCAACAACTCTTGACATAAGACGATCAGGAGATCTGACGTTCGACTTCGGAGGCGACCGCCTCGATGGGGACAATCCGGCTCTCTCCGCTGCGGCGCCCGGTGACCTCGGCCCCACCCCCGGCTGTCGATTGATGGCTGACCGCGATCCGCACCGGCATTCCGATCAGGTCAGCGTCTTTCATTTTCACGCCTGGGGAGACTTCCCGGTCATCCAGCAGGGCATCGACCCCTTGCGCCCGCAAGGCCGAGTACAGCCCAAGCGCTTGCTCCTCGAAAGGAGGCACCCCGATCACATGCGCTACGAAGGGCGCAGCTGCCGGTCGCCACGCCAGACCGCGTCCATCCGCCTGCTGCTGCGCCAGAACGCCGATCAGCGTGGTCAGGTCGATCTCCAAATACAGCCCGGCGAGAGGCCTCGTCGCCCCGCCCCTGTCTGTGTATTTCCCGATGGGGTCCGATGCCTCCGGCAGCAACACTGCCTGCATGCCCAGCAAGACGCCGCCCTGCTTCTCCAGCCCGGCGCCGCAGCGTGGGCACAAATCCCCCGGAACGGCCGAGGCAAGGTCCGCAACACGCCAAGGGGTGTAATCTCGGCCACAGGTGGTGTTGCACAGGTGGAACCCGGACTCATTCGCCCCGGTGACCAGGTTCGTGCTCTCGGCCACCGCTCGGTCCACCAGAACCCACGCGTGGGCCAGCCCAACGGGCGAGGCGTAGCCAGACACGGCGCCGATCCTCGCGACCTCGGCTGCTTCAGCCCAACGCAGATCCCTCCACCCGCTCGCCCACGCAACCTTGCGCCAGCTGACCTCGCGCTCCCCCCGAACCAGCACCATCAGCACCTGGTCCTCCGACACCCCGGCAGGCTTACCTGCGAACAGCATCACTTTCGCGGTACGCTCCGGCGCGATCCCAAGACTTGTGCACAAGCCAAGAATGGTATCGGCCCCGGGCGTGGCTACACGCTCCATGGGCAACTGCGGGGTCCCCTCCGCCGCCGAAGGAACCACCCCGGCGGCTGCCTGGCTGGCGAGAAACCCGCACTTGCTGCATCCCAGCCTCTCGGCACCCGATTCGTCGGAGCGCACGCTGACTTCGATCGGCCCCGTCGGCTGAGCCGCCGGGCCTGAGGTGGCGGGATTCAGCCCCAAAGACCGCAGGCTGGTTAGCACGGTGGTCTCAAGCTCCAGGCAATGGCCCTCCGCCTCCGCTGGGTCCGCCAGCAGCCAGGCCTGCAGTATCCGCCGCAGATTGGACGGGAAGGGGTCACCCTCGATGGAAGCCTGATCGCGCCAAACGGCTTGGTAAGCCTTGAGTGGGAGGCGCTTGTACGAATCAATGAGAGCCGCTAGGGTCGGCGGAGGCGGCTGGGGGGACCACACTTGCTCACCGACCGCCGGCCCGGGAGCGCGACCCCGCTGCCGCACAACCGAGGGTCCCCGAGCTGCGATCAGGATCTGAGCCCAACCAGCATCCTCCAAGGGCATGGCGAGGGCCGCGCCCACCCGCTGCATCAGCCGAACCCCCAGCGGTAGGAGGCTTACACCGCCGGGCGTTGCCCGGATGTACCCTGCTCGAATCAGCCGCTTGAATCCCGGCGGATGGCCGCCGGAGGGTTCTTCGCGCATCGTGGCGAGCAGAAGTCGGCTGAGCCTCATCCGGATCTCCTTGTTGGATCGTATGATCGGATCGGCGCAGCGGGCGAGGCTCCGCCTTCGCCCAGTCGCGCCTATGGCCGACGAAAGCGCCGCGAATTGTTGCCCCTTATGGGGAGAATGCCGAGAGAGCGAACGTCGACGCAGCCGGCTCGGTTTCGCCTTGGAACCCGCGCCTGCCGTGGAACGTGACCAGATTGGTCACGCCAGGGTCAAGCATGAGCTGCATCCGGTGGCGCTTACCGGCGTAGTCAAACCGGATCTCGTAGGCGCCGCCCGGAAGGTCGCTGATCACAAAATTCTCGTCGTAGACATCATCCGGATGGATGGTCGCGTTGGCATAGGTGTACACGTCCCAGATTGCGCCAGTTTCCAGCGACTCGATCTCAAGTCGGACCTCCGGAAGCGGACTCCCCCACGAGTCCAGCACTCGGCCAGCCAGGACGCCCCAGCCATCCGGCGGCACCATCCATAACTCAGGGTTCCGGGATTCAAAGTACCGGTTCTTGGCGATCCGTACCTCGAAGTGCAAGTGATCGCCAGATGACCGACCCGTTCTGCCGACGGCGCCGATCACCTCGCCGGCTGCGACCCGCTGCCCAACCCACACCTTAGCCTCGCTCAGATGGCCGTATACGGTGAAGAGGGCTTCTCCACCAAAGCCGAAATCGTGCCGGATCGAGACCGCCAGCCCGTACGGGTCGGTAGGATCTTCCTCGCCGCGGTAGACGCCGAAGCCGACCCACACGACCTCGCCCTCCGCTGCCGCCATCACGGGTGTGCCATGCTCGGCGCCCAGGTCAACCCCGGTATGAATGCTCTCCTCTCCAAAATAGGTGCTGCCGTAGCGATAGACCGGGTGTGGCCAGTTGACCGCGCCTGAGGGAATTGGCCGGGCGAAGTAGAAATGGTCCTCCGGCCGGAGCGCCAGCGGGGCTGGATACGGTGGCGGCCGCCAGGCCGTCACCGGCTCCGGATCCAACTCGGCGAACTCCAACGGCAAAGGCGTCGCGGCAGGGCTGCCGGGGGTTGTGGCGATGACGGTTTCCCACGAGGCGGGAGCCATGGGGACCGCCGTCGCCTCGCCCGCCGTATCCGCTGTCGGCGTGGCAAGTTCGGCGATCTGATCCGGTTGGCATCCCGTCGCACAGACCGGCCCCAGCAAGGCAAAGACGCCCAGAACCAGCCGCTCTCGGCGGATCATGGCAAGATCGCCGTTGGCGTGATCGTCGGAAGGGGCGAGGGAGCCGGAGTGCGCCAGCGCCACCAATATGACGTGGGGGTTGGCCTGAGGGTCGCAGTCGGTGTCAGCGTCGGAGTGCGGAATGGGGTTGGGGTGGCGATCGCCGCCGCAGGATACAACTCAAGCATCGCCTGTTCCCACGACAGGGCCTGGCGCAAGACGAACTCGTTGAAGCGTGCCCCCGGGTAGTATCTTCGCCAGTTGGGAAGTGCCGCCAGCCGCTCGAAACCCAGGTCGGCCGCCAGGGCGGTGAAGTCCAAGTAGTAGCCTGAGGGCACGGCTGGCTTGGGCGCGCCTCCCTGATCGTATACCGGCGCGTCGCCGTGGTAGCGGGCGTCGAGATCCCACGGCCTCGATCGCAAGGGCTCGCCCGCGGTCCCATCCTGATTGGCAGCCCGCAAGAAGACGCGCCAATACGTTTCGGCACCGATATCTTCCCGGACGATCTCAACCCAACCCGCCCGGTAGGGCTCGACCACGAAGGAGAACGCACGGCCGGTTTTCAGCCAACTCGCGTGTTCCCAACCCGGCGGCATGGGATCATTGAGACCGACGAAGGCATTGGCCAACTTCGACAGCAGATCCCAACCCGAGTCTGCTGCCACCCGCTCCCGGAGTACCCGGTAACCTGCTACTGCTCGTTCCGAGAGCTGGGGATTCGGGGCCTGGATCCCTGTCAGTGGAGCGAGCACCACACGCGCCGGCGCCGGGTCTGAGCCGCTCAACTGGACATCAACCTCGGTCGGCAGGCCCTCCGGGACCTCCGGCAACTGAAGCCGGCTCTCCGCTGGGAGCCACGTCGCCCGCTGATGTGCCGCCGATGGCGGCACCGACGGCAGTCCAGGGTCAGACGGGCCGACCTGATACACCGCGGCCGAACGCCGATTTGCGCCTCGCACCGACGACAGCAAGAGCGAGCCATTCGGCGACCAGACCGGTGCCACACCCTGGCCAATCCGACTCACCCGGCCGTTGTCGGTCCAGTCAATCATCAGCAGGTCGTCGATCCCGTCTTCGGTCGAAGCGTACGCCAGAGCGTCTCCGCTCGGGTTGAATACCGGGTCGCGCTCTTCGGCCAGAGCGGTGTTCGTCAGGTTGCGGAATCGCCCTTCATCTGTGATGTCAAGATCCGCCAGATACAGATCCGGCTGCCCGGCCCGATCGGAAATGAAGGCAATCCGCCGGCCCTGAGGATCCCAGGCGGGCGCATAGTCGGCACTGCTTTCGTTGGTCAGCTGGATTGGAGGCGAGGAGCCATCGACCGAAAGGACCCAAATGTCAAGGTCACCATCGGCGTAGGATTCCACTGCCAGCCATCGCCCGTCGGGCGACCAGGACGGCCAGCCTTCGTAGGCCAGGGTGTCCGTCAGACGTCGGACCTCGCCCGAGGATCCATCCAGGACATAGATGTCCCATGGGCCATCCCGGTCCGAGGTGAAGGCAATCGAGTGGCCGTCTGGGCCGGCCGCCGGGTGCCGGTCATTCCATGCCCCGGCGGCAAGTGGAATGAAAGCGATCGAACCGGGTCGGTAGGCCCAAAGCCGATCCCGGCCACCCTCCCGCCCGTCCATCACCAACCATCCCCAAGGCGCCATCTCGGGCGGCGCTGTCGGGGACGGTGACACGCCGGCCCCTGCCTGCTCGACGCCCGGCAACGCCGTTGCCTCCATCGCCGGCGGAGGCGCATCGGACCCTGCGGCATAAGAAACCGCGGCAGACGTCGCCGCGGTCACTGCCATCAATCCGACAAGCACGATCAACCAGGCGCGAAGATGCCGCCCCGGCCGCTTCCTCGATAGGATTGCGCCCCCCTCCCTAGTGGGTGCGAAGTCCTCTTCCCCGCCC
>JALHUE010000136.1 GCA_022866145.1 Anaerolineales bacterium
CACCTCTCGCTCACCTTGGGGGCGGCCTTCGTGTTGGCCACGGTCCTCACCGCCTGGACTCCAGCCAGCTTGAACCCCAGCGACCTCGTCGGCCAACTGGTCCTTGGGCTCGAGCAAGGCCCGGCGGAAGCCCCCGCCTCCGTCATCAACTTGCCAGACCTGTTCGGTCCTCAGGCCAGCGTGGTGGGGGTGGTTGCCGGCCACTCCGGCGTCCATCCTGACTCCGGGCTGGAAGATCCGGGCGCGGTCTGTCCCGATGGCTTGACCGAGGCCGAAGTCAACCGTGAGATCGCCAAGCTGGTCGTGCGCGGGCTCGAGGCGGCGGGGATCCCGGCCGACCTGCTCGAGGAGTGGGACGACAGCCTGGGCGGCTATCGGGCCGCGGCACTGGTCTCGATCCATGCCGACGCTTGCGTGTGGATCAACGAACAGGCGACGGGCTACAAGGTGGCGGCAGCGCCGGATTCGCCCACACCCGAGCGAGCCTCCCGGCTGGTGGCCTGTCTTGAGGACCGGTACGGGCGGGCGACTGGCTTGGCCTTCCACCCTGGCAGCATCACCCGCGACATGACGGAATACCATTCCTTCTATGAGATCCACGGCCAGACCCCGGCTGCGATCATCGAGACCGGGTTCCTGTACCTCGACCGTGAGTTTCTGACCTCCCACCCGGAACAGGCCGCCGACGGCATCGTCGACGGCATCCTTTGCTACCTAAACAACGAGCCGATCGACCTGGACCCGGCACAACCTCAGCCATGACCCAACCCCAGGCAAGGCGGCCGGGTTTTGCCGAGGCGCTGGAGGCGGCCCGCCAGGCCTTGGAGCGCGGAGACAAGGGTACGGCCCGCCGCATGGCCCGCCAGGCAGCCGCCCTGGACCCGCATGCCGAGGCGCCATGGCTGTTCTTGGCGGCGGCCTCCGAACCCCGGCCAGGCCTGGCCTACGCCGCCCGGGCACTGGAGATCAACCCCAAGAGCCGACCGGCGCGCAAGGCGATTCGCTGGCTGGTGCGCCGCCTGCCTCGGACAGAGCAGAAGGCTGCCCTGCAAGAGGCCCGGATTCCTCCAGACATCGGGTTGCGGATCCTCCCCATCGAAGCCCTCTCGGTCCGCCGCTGGCTTTCGCCGGCCGTCCTGCTGCCGGCGCTGATCCTGGTCGGAGCCACGGCACTGTGGCTTGGAGGCCAACCCGTGGATGCGCGTCAGCCACAGCTGGCGCCACCCCTGGCTGAGAAGGCCAGTCTGACTCCGACGTCAACCCCCACGTCGACCTTCACGCCGACGCCGACCGAGACCCCCACACCGACGGCAACCTCCACGCCGACCATCACTCCCACGCCCACGACCCGTCCCAATGTCTCGTGGGAATACACTACCGATCCAAGCCAGCTGGCCGACGAAGGCCGTTGGATCGATGTCGACCTCGGGGCTCAGCGCGTCACGGCCTACGACGGCGCCACTCCTGTGCGCACCTTTGTCGTTTCGACGGGGACCTGGAGGCACCCGACCGTCACCGGCCAGTTCCGCATCTACCTCAAGTACCTGTCGACTCCGATGGCAGGCCCTGGTTACTACCTGCCCGGAGTCCCGTACACCATGTACTTCTACCGGGGGTATTCTCTGCACGGGACCTACTGGCACAACAACTTCGGGACGCCGATGAGCCATGGTTGTGTCAACCTGCAGACCCCGGATGCCGAGTGGCTGTATGACTTCGCCTCGATCGGCACCCTCGTCAATGTTCACCCATGACGGTCCGCGACTTGCAGGTCCCGCGGATGCGGCGATGCGGCTGAGCGGCTGATGCCTGACGCTATCGAGATCCCTGAATCCCTGAGTCGACGCGGCTTCCTGCAAGCGACGGGTTTCGGCCTGCTGTCCCTGGGGGTGCCGGTGGCCTGGTCCGGCAAGTCACAGGAATTGCCGGCCGGCCAGATGGGCCGCGTGGCCGAACCTACGCTGGATGTGTTCCGCACTCCGTCCTTTGGAGCGGCCAGGGTGAGAACCCTCGTTCGCGATGACTTGCTTTCGCTGGACGCCGCCGTCGTCGGCGATCGCCTCCCCGAGCACAACCGCGTGTGGTACGAGATCGACCGGGTGGGATTCGCGCACTCCTCTGGGATCCAGCCGGTGCGGAACGAACCGGCTGCCCCTCTGAGCGCGATCCCGTGGACGGGGATACTGGTCGAGGTGTGTACGCCTTTCGTCGATGCTTACTCCGAGCCAGACAGCGGCTCCGAGCGCCAGTATCGCTACTACTACGAGACCACCCACTGGGTGCTGGGCGTCGTCCGCAACGAGCAGGGGCGGGAATGGTACCGAATCGACGACGACAAGTTCGACCGGGAGTACTACGCCCGCGCCAAGCACTTTAGACCGATTCCGCTGGCGGAGCTGACCCCGATGTCCCCCGACGTCCCGGCAAAGGAAAAGCGGATTGAAGTCAGCATGTCCCGCCAGTGGGTGCAGTGCTACGAGGGCGCCGACCTGGTGTTCTCGACCCGGGTGTCCACCGGCCAGCATACGGCAGACGGGAAGTTCGCCACTCCCAAGGGGAGCTTCTCGACTTTCCGCAAGCGCGCTTCGCGGCACATGGCCGTCGGGAATCTGGCGACAGGCTACGACTTGCCTGGTGTCCCCTGGGTCGCTTACATCACGAACGACGGCATCTCCTTTCACGGGACATACTGGCATAACGACTTCGGCGCGCCCCGCAGCCACGGCTGCGTCAACCTGACCCCTCAAGCTGCGAAGTGGGTGTACCGCTGGACGCAGCCTGTCGTGCCGCTGTATGAGCGAGAGATGTGGAGCGAGTCCGGCACCCAAGTTCTCATAAAGATCTAACGCACCGGCGCTAGAATCGGCAACGTGGGATCGAGACCGGGGTCGCCGGGCAAGCCGACCGTCGGCGGCTGCTTCCGGCATACCACCGAGGAAGGCAAGGTGCCCGTGGGCCATAAGGCGCTCTTTGAAGGACTGGTGGTCGATGAGTCGGAGCGGGCGGTGGCCGTCAAGAGCGTTGGCGACCAAGCCTTCTACGTAGTGGATGACGCCGGTTTCCTGCGGCATATCGAAAGTGAGGTCATCGACCGCCAGGTTATTGAACACCTGGTAGGGATGATCCGCGGCAACGAGGACCTGATTGCCCGGGGAACGATGGAGATGATCGGGCAGGAAGACATCTTCACCAAGGCCGCCATCGAGTCGTCGCTGCGCCAGGCGCCGGCGCAAAGCGACCTGCTGCTGCAGCAAGGGCTGCCCGAAGACGCTCGCATGTGGCTGGGGATGGTCGGCTTCCGCGTCGTCGTCGACCTCCACGGGACGGTTGTCCGGGTGGACCAACCGCAAGCGCCCGAGCCGCCTGAGACCCCCGAATAGGCCTTGCCCGGCCGTCAGCCATCCGCTGAAGTGCTGGTGTAGTCGTTGTAGAATGCTGCCATAGGCAGCAGCCTGAATTCCAGAGGGTTGCCTGCCGAAGGGGCAGGCGCCAAGAGCAGGCTGTCGCCGCTAGGCCGGGATCAGGTCATCCATGGGAGGTTGCTCCGTGGGTTTGTCAGAGCATATTCAAGATGTGAATGAGAGCACGTTCGAGCAGGATGTGCTGATGCGCTCGCACGAGGTGCCGGTGGTCGTCGACTTCTGGGCACCTTGGTGCGGCCCGTGCCGCACGTTGGGGCCGCTGCTGGAGCGTCTGGCAATTGAAGGCGGGGGATCGTTCCTGCTGGCGAAGGTCAACGTGGACGACAATCCCAGCCTGGCTGTCCGCTATGGTGTGCAGGGGATCCCGGCGGTAAAGGGGTTCCGCAACGGTGAGGTTTCTGGCGAGTTCGTCGGCTTGCAGCCGGAGTCCGCCGTGCGCCGCTTCCTGGAGAAGCTGGCTCCCGGGAAGACCCAGGACCAGCTGCAAGAAGCGCATGTGCTGCTAGGGACGCGCCACTGGGCGGAGGCCGAGGAAGCCTACCGAGGGGTGCTGGCGGAAGCCGATGACAATCCTGCCGCCGCCCTGGGGCTGGTCAAGTGCCTGATCATGCGGGGGCGCGGGCATGAGGCGCTCTCCACCCTCGCCGACTTCCCGGCGGGGACGGAGTGGGCGGAGGCCGAGAAGCTCCGCCCGCTGGCGCAGATCCTGGCGGACGTCGAGGGCAACGGTGAACGACCCGAAGACGACCCGCTGGCCGCCCAGCTGCATCAATCTGCCAGGTTGCTCTCGAAAGGCAATCTCGAGGCGGCGATGGACGGACTGCTTGATATCCTGCGCCAGGATAAGCACTATCGCAAGGGGCTGCCCAAGAACATCCTGCTGGCGCTGTTCGCCTTGCTCGGCGACGATGACCTGCTGACGCGGCAGTACCGGGACGAGTTGGCCTCGGTCTTGTTCTAGGGCGGCGGGTCCATCGGTCTCCGTTGTGGAGACATGTCTGAAGCGTACCTGATCAGCGCGGGGTAATCCCCAGGCTGTCTTTTCGCCGAGCCTCCAGAGGGCGTTCTGAGGATTCCCCGGCCACGATCGCCAGGGGGGCGCGGCCGAGTCGCTGTCTCGGGCCAGGGCGCCTGCGCTCTGGCTACTTGCCGGACGGGCCCTCCAGGACCAGCGTTCCCCAGGTGGTCGGGTTGAGCAGCTTGCGGGACGACACACTCGAGACCATGCTCTGCTGCACGGCGGTGGCCGCCCGGTCGTTGTCCGAGAGCGAGAGGGCGAAGCCGAACGTCTGACCCTCCACCGGGGTGATCCCCAGCGCACTCCAGGGAATTTGGGCTTCCAGGGCGTAGCCCTCGGCCGTGGGCTTGGCTTTGACGGTCACGTTGCTCAACTTGCCGGCAGACGCCGCCGGATACCAGCGGTAGGCCCCCGGGGCTAGACTGCCGAAGTCGCCAGCCGACAATCCGAGCTGGTAGTCGTCACTGCTCAAGTAGGCTGCGGTCATGTCACCGGCCAGGTTGGCATCCACTTGGATCTCCACATCATCGCCGAGGTACAGCTTCGAGCCGCTAGCGATCTGCACGTGCTTGTCGTCTCGGACCCCAATCGCGACATACAGGGAAGTGGCATCCCATCCGATGTAATACGCGCCGGAGCAGTCGGCTGAGCCGGTCCAGTTGCCGCTGCCATAGACCACTTGGTCAGAGGTGTAGATACTGGAGGACCACTCCGAGAGGTCGCCATCCACGGTTGGTGGGGCGGCCAGGCGGACGGCGCGCACCGGCGCGCCGTTCGGCCGCACCTTGGATGGATCCAGCGTCGGTGCAGGGGAGGGAGGCACGGTAGCCATCGGCCCAGTGGGGGTCATCGTCGGGGCAGCCAAGGTGGGCACCAGGGCTGCCGCCTCGGTTGCCGTCGGCTGGAAGATTGCCGTCAAGGTGGCGTTGGGGGTGGGGAAGACGATCGGTGTTGGCGCCGTCATGCCTGGGAGGGCACAGGCGGGGATCAACAGGGCGGTGGCGGCGAGCAAGATCCAAGGCTGCGTGGACTTCTTCATCTCAACTCCTTGCTCCGCCCTGTCGTTGGGCGAGGCCGAATGGGGCGGGTGGGAGTCGAACCCACACGAGGTCGCCCTCAAGGGATTTTAAGTCCCCGGCGTCTGCCAGTTCCGCCACCGCCCCCAGGCGAGGATTGTATATCAGCCGGACCTCGGCCGATAGGCACTACGGTGGGGGACAGACGTCGGCGAACCGCAGGTCGGGCAGCAGGGCTTCGAGCGTCCCGGGCGCCGAGCTGGCCCCCGACACCCAGACCCAGGCGTGTAAATCGCCGTTGATCACCGGCTGAGCCCGGGCGCCGAGCGGGGAGTAAACCCATCGGCCATCGGGGCCCAGCGTGAAGTAGGCCCAATAGCGGCACGTTCCCAGAGTGCTGCACTGGCAGAAGCACTTCTCGGCCGGGAAGCTGCAGCCTTCGCCATCAATGGCACACACGATAGATCCCATGGGATTGGCCGCATCCAGGCTGACCTCCCAGCCGGAGTCGAGCAGCAGTTGTTCGCCATTGGTGCTATCGCCGGTCAGGCGAACACAGGCCCGCTGCAGGCGGCCGGCAGGGCCGCGCAGGACCAACGCCGCCCGACCGGCCTCGATGGGGGCGGCCGGACGACAGCCGGCGAGCCCCGCCGCCAGCACGACTGCGGGGAAGACCAGGCTGAAGGGTGGTACCGCGCGGCGGGAGGGAGCCATGATTGAGGTGCCAGTCGGGGCAAGTGCCCGGCAGACATCATAGCCC
>JALHUE010000137.1 GCA_022866145.1 Anaerolineales bacterium
TGCTTCCGGGAACGAGAGATCATCCTCGACATCTTCGAGATGTGCTCGGGACAGCGGATGATGACCTCGTACATCCGACCGGGAGGCATCTGGCGCGACCTGCCGAGCGGCTTCGAAGAGGCGGTGCGGCAGTTCCTCAAGATGTTCCCGCGCCGGATCCAGCAGTATGAGTCCATGCTGACCAAGAATCCGCTGTTCATCGACCGCACCAAGAAGATCGGCGTGCTGGACGCCCAGCAGGCGATCCGCCTGGGCGTGACCGGGCCGATGTTGCGCGCCGCCGGCGTCGGGCTGGACCTGCGTAAGGCGCAGCCGTATTCGGGCTACGAGCAGTACGACTTCGAGGTCCCGACGGCGACGGGCGGCGACAACTACGACCGCTACCTGGTCCGGATGGAAGAGATGCGCCAGTCGCTGCGCATTGTCGAGCAGGCCCTCAACCGGCTGCCTGCGGGGCCGTTTATCAGCGCTAACCGCAAGTTCGTGCCGCCACCGCGGGCTGAGCTCGGGACGAGCATGGAGGCCGTGATCCATCACTTCAAGCTGTGGACCGAAGGCTTCTCAGCGCCGAAGGCCAATGTCTTCCTGCCGGTCGAGTCGCCCCGAGGCGTCCTCGGCTGCTACCTGGAGGGAGATGGCGGGCCGAAGCCGTACCGAGTCCATTTCCGTGCCCCGAGCTTCGCCCACCTGCAGGCCCTGCCGGTCATGAGCCGCGGCCACTTCGTGGCCGACCTGGTGGCGATCATCGGCAGCATCGACATCGTTCTCGGAGACGCCGACCGCTAACGGTCGGCCTGCCGACAACGACCGAGGAGCTCATCTTTGCTCAGGGAAAAGTACCCGCAGGAGATCGAGCGAATCCTGGCCATCTACCCGCCAGACCAGCGGCGCTCGGCCGTGATGCCGTTGCTGTACTTGGCTCAACGCGAGAGCGGCTATGTCACTCGCCAGGCGATGGAAGAGGTGGCTGGCCTCATCGGCCTCGAGCCGACACAGGTCGGGTCGCTGGTCGGCTTCTACACGCTTTACCACGACGAGCCGGGCGGAACCTACCGCATCCAGGTGTGCACCGACCTGCCTTGCGCCCTCAGGGGTGCTGAGGCCTTCGCCGAAGATCTCTGCCGCAACCTGGGGATCCGCCTGGGAGAGACGACGGCTGATGGCAGCGTGACGGTCGAGGCCGTCATGTGCCTGGCCGGCTGCGACCGGGCGCCGCTCTTCCAGCTGCAGACCGCCGACGGGATCCACTACCACGAGAACCAGACGGTGCAGTCGGCGCTCGAATTGATCGAGCACCTGCGCCGGGACGGCGGCCGTGGCTGAACGCTTGCTGCTGCGCCACCGGGATCTGCCGGGGCTTGGCGAGCTGCCGGGCTACCAGGCCCACGAGGGTTTCGAGGGCCTGCGCAAAGCAGTCATGACCATGACCCCAGCCCAGGTGATCGATCTAGTGAAGGCCTCGGGCCTGCGCGGAAGGGGCGGCGCCGGCTTCCCCACCGGGGTCAAGTGGAGCTTCCTCTCCCCCGGGGTTTTCCCCCGCTACGTCGTCGCCAATGCCGATGAGTCCGAGCCCGGGACCTTCAAGGATCGCGAGTTGATGGAGCACAACCCCTTCCAATTCCTGGAGGGAGTGGCGATCTGTGCCTATGCGGCCCAGGCTAACCTGGCGTATGTCTACTGCCGAGGGGAATTCTGGGACCTTGCCCACCGGCTTGAGGAGAACCTTGCCGAAATGGGTCGCGCCGGCTTTCTCGGCGCACGCCTCCTCGGCACCGACTACGATCTGGACATCCGGGTCCACCTGGGTGCCGGCGCCTACATTTGCGGCGAGGAAACGGCGCTGCTCGAGTCGCTGGAGGGCAGGCTGGGCCAGCCCAGGCTGCGCCCCCCATTCCCCGCCGCCAAAGGGCTGTATGGCAAGCCGACCGTGGTCAACAACGTCGAGACCCTGGCCAACCTGCCGCTGATCCTGACACGCGGGGCGGAGTGGTACCGGGGCTTTGGGACTGAGAAGAGCCCTGGGACGAAGATCTTCAGCCTCTCCGGGCATGTCGCACGACCTGGCAACTACGAACTCCCGCTCGGGACACCCTTCCGCGAGCTGATCTTCACCTACGGGGGAGGCACGTCCTCGGGGCTCAAGGTCAAGGCGATCATGCCGGCCGGGGCCTCTTCGTCCATCCTGCCTGGGACAGACGAGGTGCTCGACACCCCGATGGACTACGAATCCGTGGCGGCGGCTGGCTCGGCGCTGGGCTCGGCTTCGGTAATCGTGATGGACGAGAGCGTCGATCTAGGCTGGGTGCTCAAGAAGACCAGTGAGTTCTTCAATCACGAGTCGTGCGGCAAGTGCACGCCGTGTCGCGAGGGCACCTATTGGATGCTGCATGCCATCGAACGGCTCGAGCACAACCGCCGATCCGTCGGCGATGTCGCCCTGCTGCGATCGGTGGCGGCCGGGATGCAGGGCAAGTGCCTGTGCGCGCTAGGGGAGTTCTCGGTTGTGCCGGTCGTCACCGGCATCGACCGCTTCCAGGCGGACTTCCGGCCCGACGGGCGGGACGAGCCATGACCGGCGCTCGAGTCAGGCTGACGATTGACGGCACGCCGGTTGAAGTGCCGGTCGGGAGCCTGCTGGTGGATGCCGCCAAGCAGGCCGGGGTCGACGTGCCTGTCTTCTGCTACCACCCGAAGATGGCTCCCGTCGGGATGTGCCGGGTGTGCCTGGTTGAGATCGGCCGCCCGCAGCGCGACCGGGCAACGGGTGAGCTGGTGCGGGATTCGGACGGCCAGCCCGAGTTGTCGTTCAGCGGCAAACTCGAGACGGCCTGCACCACGCCGGTCGAGGAGGGTTGGGTCGTGCACGCCGCCAGCTCGCTGGCGATCGAAGGTCGGCGGCAGATCGTCGAATATCTGCTGACATCGCATCCGCTGGACTGTCCGGTGTGCGACAAGGGTGGCGAGTGTCCGCTGCAGAACCTGACCATGGCCCATGGCCCGGGCAACAGTCGCTTCCTGCTCGATGACAAGATCCGGCTGGACAAGCACGTCCCGCTTGGAGAGCTGATCTTCCTCGACCGCGAACGCTGCATCCAGTGCGCCCGCTGCGTGCGCTTCCAGGAAGAGCTGGTCGACGATCCGGTGATCGGTTTTTTCGAGCGCGGCCGCAAACTGGAGATTGTCACCTTCTCGGAACCCGGCTTCGATTCGTACTTCTCCGGCAATACCACCGACATCTGCCCGGTGGGCGCGCTGACGACGGCCGATTTCCGCTTCGGGGCCCGTCCCTGGGAATTGAAGGCTGCCGCCTCGATCTGCCCCCACTGCCCGGTTGGATGCAACCTGATGATCAACTCGCGACGGGAAGCCAAGAGCGGCGGCGCCCTCGTCGTCAAGCGGGTGATGCCTCGCCAGAACGAAAGCGTCAACGAGACCTGGATCTGCGACAAGGGGCGGTTCGGCTACGCTTTCGCCGACAGCCCCGAGCGCCTGACACGGCCGATGATCCGCAAGGATGGAACCCTGGTCAAGACGACCTGGGACGACGCCTTGGCGGCGGTGGCCGCGGGGTTGCGCTCCGCCGGCAAGGACCTGCTGGGAATTGCCGGCGGCCGCGCCTCAAACGAGGACCTGTTCAACTTCCGCTCCCTAGTGGATCGTCTGGAAGGCCAGTCTGTGCTGGATGAGAGCATGCCTGGCGGCGAGTGGACCGGGCTGGGGCCTGACTCGGATGTGGGCCGCCTGGGGCCGGGCGATGCGGTTGTGGTGGCCGCCTGCGACCTGCATGAGGAGGCCCCGATCTGGTGGCTGCGCTTGAAGCAAGCCGCCGAGCGGGGGGCGACCCTGATCATTGTCAACCTCCGGCCGACACGGCTCGACAAGCACGCCGCCCATAGCTTGCAGCATGCGCTGGGGGAGGCGGGCGAAGTGGTGCGCGCCTTGCAGGACCCCGGCCTGGCGGCCGACGGCAGCCGCCTCCAATTGGCGGCGCAGGCGCTGGCCCTGGCCGAGAATGTGATCGTGTTCTGCGGCCGTGAGGGCCAGACCCGCGCCGAATGCCAGGCGCTGCTTGGCGCCTGGGCACGATGGCTGGTGCGTTCCGGCCGCAGCGGGAAGACCAACAACGGGCTGGTCGCGGTATGGCCGCGCAGCAACACGCAGGGCGCCTGGGACCTGGGGCTTCGACCGGCGCCAGAGGGGCTGCAGCCGGCCCTGCGCGACAAGCGTTTTGCCTATGTCATGGCCTGTGATCCGGTCGGGGACGATCCGAAGCTCGCCCCGGCGTTTCGCCAGCTCGATTTTGTCGTCGTCCAGGAGCTGTTTCTGACCGCGACCGCCAGCCTGGCCGACGTGGTGCTTCCGGCTCAGTCCTTCCTGGAACGCGAGGGCAGCCTGACATCGGGTGAGCGCCGCGCCCAGCGCTTCTACCCTGTGGTTCCGCCGACCGGAGATACCCGTCCGGATTGGCTGATGGTGGCCAACGTGGGCGAGGCGCTCGGCGTCCCGCTGGAAAGGCGCTCGGCGGCGGCCGTGATGATGGCGATCGGTGCTGCCCTCCCCGACTTCGCCGGTGTAACCTACCAGGCCATGGCGCAGTCGGCTGAGCAGTGGCCGCCAGTCGGCGGCGCCGACTTGTACTTCGGGGGCACGGCCTACAAAAACCGCCAGGGGCTGGGCGTGCTGCTCCCGCGCCGGTTGGCGGCTGAGCACTTGCCCGGAGACTCGCCCGCCCCCCTTTCGCCGGGGTCGCAGGCGCGCGGCCTCACCCTGGTTCCAATCGCCCGCCTGTACGATCAGGGGACCACGCTGCGACCTTCTACCCTGTTGCAGGGCAGGATGGCAACGCCCAGCCTCGAATTGAATCCCGAGGATGCCGCACGCCTGGGCCTGTCCGACGGTGCCACGCTGGGCCTGGCCTGGGAGGGTGGGACGGAGGAGATCCCGGTACGGGTGTCGGCGGCCGTCCCGCTTGGCCTGGCGCTTGTGCCGCGCAGCGTTGGGCTCAAGCTCGACGAGCCGATTGCGGCCAACCTGCCGCAGGCTGAGGCGCGGGTATGACCATCGATCTGGCCATTGTCGCCGAATGGGCCCTTAAGTCCTTGATCCTGATCGTGATGCTGGTGACGGGGTTCGCCTACCTGACGTTCTTTGAGCGCCGGGTGCTGGCCCGGATGCAGGTGCGGATCGGGCCCAACCGGGCCGGCCCCATGGGCCTGCTGCAGCCGATCGCCGACGGCGTCAAGCTGATCTTCAAGGAAGAGTTGATTCCGGACAAGGCGGATAAGTTGGTCTTCGTCCTGGCTCCGGTGATTACTGTGATCCCGGCCCTGATCATCCTGGCGGTCGTGCCCTTCGGCCCTCCGATCGAAATCGCCGGGCGGGTGGTTCACCTGGGCGTCGCCGATGGGCTGAACGTGGGCGTGCTCTACATCATGGCGGTGGCCTCGGTGGCGGTCTATGGCATCGCGCTGGCGGGCTGGTCCTCGAACAACAAGTACGCCTTGCTCGGCGGGCTGCGCTCCACGGCCCAGATGGTGAGCTATGAGATCGCACTCGGCCTGTCATTCATCGGGCCGATCTTATTGGCCAATTCGATGAGCATGCGCTCCATTGTTCAGGCACAGGAGTCGTGGTGGTTCATCCTGGCGCAGCCGATCGGTTTCATGATCTTCCTGATCGCCACGGTGGCCGAGGTCAACCGGGCGCCGTTTGACATGCCCGAGGCCGAGCAGGAACTCGCCGCCGGCTACCACGTCGAGTACTCCGGGATGAAGTTCGCTCTGATGTTTATGGCGGAGTATGACAAGATGATCGCCGTGGCCGCCATCGGCGCCTCGCTGTTCCTGGGCGGCTACTGGGGCCCTTGGGTCGACCGGGTCCCGCTGCTCGGACCGCTGTACCTGTTTCTCAAGGTGGTCGCGATTCTGTTCCTGATGATCTGGATGCGGGCGACTCTGCCGCGCCTGCGCTACGATCGCCTGATGGCGTTTGGCTGGAAGGTGATGCTGCCCCTGGCTCTGGTGAATGTGGTGCTGACGGCCGTGCTGGTAATAGCGATAGGAGGCTGAGCGTGTTTGCGGTGGATCTGGCGCGCGGCATGTGGACGACGCTGCGATCAATGCTGGAACGGCCGGTGACCTACCAATATCCGGAGGTCAAGCGTCCCGTCCGGGAACGATTCCGGGGCCGGCACGCGTTGAAGCGCTACGAGAACGGCTTGGAGAAGTGCATCGGGTGCGCGCTGTGCGCCGCGGCCTGCCCGGCGGATGCGATTTTCGTCGAGGCCTCGGAGAACAACGATGCTGCCCGCTACTCCCCCGGCGAGCGTTACGCCAGCACCTATGAGATCAACATGCTTCGCTGCATCTTCTGCGGCTACTGCGAGGATGCCTGCCCGACGGAGGCGATCGTGCTCGAGCACAACTACGAGCTGTCGTTCACTCAACGGCGGCAGGCGCTGTACACGCGGGAGATGCTGCTCGATTCCGTGGCGGCCGGCGGCCAGCCGACGCCGATGGCAGTGCCGCCGGGAGCCTTCAACCGGGCGATCCCCGAGATGAAGAACCCGGATTGATGGCGGCGCCGGTGGCGCGCGGCGAGGTGGGTAGGCGAGATGGCGAGTGACCTGGTGCTGTTCTTCTTCCTGGCGGTGATCGCCATCGCCACCGCGGCCAGCGTCATCCTGAGCCGAAACGCGGTGTATTCGGCGGTGTTCCTCGTGCTCAACCTGGCGACGGTGGCCTTCTTCTACATTCTGCTGTACGCCTCCTTTATCGCCATGATCCAGCTCGCCGTGTACGCCGGGGCCATCGTGGTGCTGTTCCTGTTCGTGATCATGCTCCTGGGAGCGGATCGCGGCGAGAGCGGGGGAACCCTCCCCTGGCAGAGGCCTCTGGCCATAGGCCTGGGCGTTCTGCTCGTCGGCCTGCTGTTCTATCTCTTTGTGGCCGCCGGGCCGTTCCCGGCGCCGGCCGCCAGCGACCTGCCGCCCGGCTTCGGCGGACCGGAGGCGGTGGGAAGTCTGCTGTTCGCCGACTACGTGATCCCGCTGGAAGTGACCTCGGTGCTGTTGCTGGCGGCAATGGTCGGGGCGGTCGTACTGACACGTGCCGAGCGTAAGGAGAAGTGATGAACGTACCGGTGATGTACGTCATCGGATTGGCGTCGGTGGTGTTCACGATTGGCGTCGTTGGAGTGCTGATCCGCCGCAATGCCATCGTGGCGTTCATGTCGGTGGAGCTCATGCTGAACGCCTCCAACCTGGCGCTGATCGCCTTCGCCCGCTCGATCCCTGGCGGTGACGGCCATGTGATCGTGTTCTTTGTGATCGCCGTTGCCGCCGCCGAGGTGGCTGTCGGGTTGGCGCTGATTGTGGATATCTTCAAGCTCCGCCACAGCATCGATGTCGACGAGATGAGCAGCCTGAAGGGCTAGGGGGCGGGATGATCCGTCGGGTTCGGGCACACTGGGGAGGGCAAGCATGCTGCTGAGTGAGGCTGCGGCTGGCGCCGGCCTGTTCCGTTTGGCGCCGCTGGTAATCTTCCTGCCGCTGGCCGGCATGCTGGTCAACCTGGCCCTCGGACGTCGCCAGGGAGAACGCTTCACGGGGGTGCTCGCCACCTCGGCCATCGGCCTGGGGTTTGTGGTGGCACTGACGCAGCTCTTCGCCCTGCAGGGACAGCCGGAAGGGGCGGTGGTCCCTCTGACGCGCTGGATCCAGGTCGGCGGATTCCAGGTCGACTGGTCGATGCAGGTCGACACCCTGTCGGTCACCATGATGTTGATGGTGACCGGGGTCAGCACGCTGATCCATCTGTACGCCACAGGCTACATGCATGAAGATGTCCGTCTGAACGAGGATCCAGGGCGCTACACGCGCTTCTTCGTGTTCTTCAACTTGTTCGTGGCTTCGATGATGGTGCTCGTCACCGCCGACAACTTCCTGATGATGTTCGTTGGATGGGAAGGCGTCGGGCTGTGTTCGTACCTGCTGATCGGTTTCTGGTACGAGAAGGGGGCGGGCGGGATCGGCAACGCCCTGGCGGGCAAGAAGGCCTTCATCACCAACCGGGTTGGGGACTTCGGCTTCATGATCGCCATGTTCCTGACCTTCTGGTACTTTGGATCGCTGAATTTCCAGGAGGTCTTCCACAAGGCCGAAGCGATGGGCGTGGCTGGCGCGGGAGTGGTGACAGCCATCACCCTGTTCCTACTGGTAGGCGCCACGGGCAAGTCGGCTCAGATCCCGCTGTATGTCTGGCTCCCGGACGCAATGGCCGGTCCGACGCCGGTCTCGGCCTTGATCCATGCCGCGACCATGGTCACGGCCGGCGTATACATGATTGTCCGCAATCATGTGCTGTTCGACCTGGCACCTTTCTCGTCGGCCGTCGTGGCCGGCATCGGCGCCGCCACGGCCTTGTTCGCGGCTACGATCGCCGTGGGGCAGTACGACATCAAGAAGGTGCTGGCCTACTCGACCATCAGCCAGCTGGGATTCATGGTGGCCGCCGCCGGAATGGGGGCGTATGTCGCCGCCATGTTCCATCTGGTGGCCCACGCCTTCTTCAAGGCGCTGTTGTTCCTGGCCGCCGGCTCGGTGATCCTGGGCGTGGAGCACGGGCATCACGCCACGGCAGGCCATGGCCACGGGGAACATGATCCGGCGAACGATCCAGGCGCCCATGCTCTCGATCCTCAGGACATGCGCAATATGGGCGGCATCTGGCGCCGCATGCCGGTGACGTTTGTGGTCTTCCTGATTGGCGGCCTGGCGCTGGCGGGGATTCCGCCCCTGGCCGGCTTCTTCTCCAAGGACGAGATCCTGGCCGACGCCTGGCTCGAGAATCGAGGCGTGTGGGTGGTGCTGACCGCCTCGGCCTTTCTGACGGCGTTCTACGTCGGTCGTCAGTTGTTGATGGTGTTCTTCGGCAAGCCCCGGACTGCGGCAGCGGAGCACAGCCACGAGAACCGCTTGGTGATCACCCTGCCGCTGGCCGCCCTGGCTGTGCTGACGGTCTTGGGAGGGCTGCTGAACCTGCCAGGTCTGCATGCCCTGACGGACTGGCTGGGTGAGACCCTGGCCCACGTTCACCCGACGGAGTTCAACTTGCGCGTGGCCGCCACGGCGACTGGCCTGGGCGGACTGGGTTTGCTGCTGGCCTGGATCGCCTACGGGCGCAAGGCGCTGGCACTGGGGCGCCCGGACCCGCTGAAGCGGTTGCTCGGTCCGGTGTTCACTGGCATGGAGAACAAGTGGTGGGTCGACGAACTGTATCAGCGCGTGCTGATCGGCCCCTATGTGGCCCTGGCGGGCTGGCTGGCCGAGACGGTGGATGGCCGGTTCTGGCACGACTGGTTCCATGACGTTGTTCTGGCCGGATCGTTCCAGAAAGGGGCGGGCTGGCTGGCCCAGCGCTTCGACCTGGATGTGATCGACGGAGCAGCCAATGGCCTGGGAAGTCTGACCCGGGCCGCAGCCGGCAGGCTGCACCGCCTGCAGACAGGCTATGTGCGCAACTACGCCCTGGCAATCCTGGTCGGCCTGCTGCTGATGTTCGGTGTCATCCTGCTGATCTACGTGAGCTGAGGACGGACCATGCTGTCATCCTTTCCGATTCTTTCCCTGGTCACATTCACCCCGCTGGTGGGAGCGGTCATCGTCCTGCTGCTTCCCCGAGAGCGCTCGAACCTGATCCGTTGGTTTGCACTGGCGGTCGGCCTGGTCACCTTCGGCCTGTCGCTGGTGATGCTGGGGATGTTCGACGCCTCGAATCCGGACCTACAGTTGGTTGAGCGGGCGACCTGGATCCAGGTGGGAGACTGGACGATTGAATACTACCTGGGCGTTGACGGGTTGAGCGTTCTGCTCGTGCTGTTGACCACGCTGCTCGTCCCGATTTCGATCCTCTCGGCCTGGCGGGCGGTGGAAGAGCGGGTGAAGGAATTCATGGCCTTCTTCCTGCTGCTGGCGATGGGCATGCTGGGCGTGTTTCTGGCGCTCGATCTGTTCTTGTTCTATGTCTTGTGGGAGTTCACCCTGGTGCCGATGTACTTCCTGATCGGGATCTGGGGCGGCTCGCGCCGAATGTACGCCGCGGTCAAGTTCTTCCTGTACACCATGGCCGGCTCGATTCTGATGTTGCTGGCGATCATCTGGCTCGGGCTGCAGGCTGGGACTTTCTCACTGCCTGACCTGATCGCCCGGGGAGGCATCCCGGCAGGTGCGCAGTTCTGGCTGTTCCTGGCCTTCGCGGCTGCCTTTGCCATCAAGGTGCCCATGTGGCCGCTCCATTCCTGGCTGCCGGATGCCCACGTCGAGGCCCCGACGGCAGGATCGGTAATCCTGGCGGGCGTGCTGCTGAAGATGGGCACCTACGGGTTCGTGCGCTTCAACCTGCCGCTCTTCCCACAGGCCTCGCTGCAGCTGGCGCCGTGGATCGCGGCCCTGGCCGTGATCGGCATTCTGTACGGGGCGGCGGTCTCGTATCCGCAGCGCGATGTCAAGAAGTTGGTCGCCTACTCCTCCGTCAGTCACCTGGGATTCGTGATGCTTGGCGTGTTTGCCCTCAATCCGGAGGGGATCTCGGGCGGTATATTGCAGATGGTCAATCATGGCCTGAGCACGGGAGCCCTGTTCTTGCTCGTCGGGATGATCTACGAGCGACGGCATACGCGTGAGATGGATGCCTTCGGCGGCCTGTGGAAGGTCATGCCGCTGTACGCGGCGCTGACCCTGGTAGTGGCCCTGTCCTCGATGGGGCTGCCGGGGTTGAACGGGTTCGTCGGGGAGTTCACCATCCTGCTGGGCGCGTTTGGCTCGCAGGCGCTCGGCTCGCCCTGGTTCGCCGGGTTGGCCGCCCTGGGGGTGATCCTGGCGGCGGTCTACATCCTGCACATGTTCCAGAAGCTGTTCCTGGGGCCGCTGGACAAAGAGGAGAACAAGAAGCTGGCGGACATCAACTGGCGGGAGATCGCGGTCTTGGTCCCGCTGGTGATCTTGATCTTCTGGATCGGGCTGTTCCCGTCTCCATTCTTCGGCCTGATGGAGTCGTCTGTCGGCAAGCTGGCCGCTACCTTCGGGGCGGCGGCTGTGGCGGTTCGCTAGCCATGGCGCTGGGCGAATTCGCCCCGATCGTCCCGGTCGGGCTGCTAGCGGCCTGGGCATGCTGCCTGCTGATCGTGGACCTGTTCGTGCCGCCCAACCGCCGCGGGATCACGGCCGGTCTGGCGGCGATGGCCATCGTCACTGCCCTGGTGGCGGTGGTGGCACTGGCTGGGCGTCAGGTGGGCAGCCCGGACTCCATGGTGGTCGGGGATGGATCAGGCGCCTTCTTCCAGGCGATCTTGCTGGTTGGCGCATTGTTCAGTGTCGCCCTGGCGTTCGACTACATCCGTCGCACCGGCATCGAGCGCGGCGAGTACTACATCCTGCTGCTGTTCTCTCTGTCTGGAATGCTGCTGCTGGCCATCGCTTCCGATCTGGTGATTGTCTTCCTCGGTCTGGAATTGCTGTCCATCCCGTTGTACGTCCTGGCCGGATTCGCCCTGCCGAAGGCCGATTCCGAGGAATCCGCCCTCAAGTACTTCCTGCTGGGTGCGTTTTCCTCGAGCTTCCTTGTCTTTGGCATCGCCCTGGCTTACGGTTCCACCGGCACGACCAACCTTTATGGCATTGCCCATCAGGCGTCATCGGGGCAGGCCGATATGCCCTTGCTGCTCGTCGCCTCGTTGATGGTACTGGTCAGCCTGGCCTTCAAGGTCGCCGTGGTGCCCTTCCACATGTGGACACCGGACGTCTACCAGGGCGCCCCGACGTCGGTCGTGGCGTTCATGACCGTCGGCTCGAAAGTGGCCGGGTTCGCCGTGCTGCTGAGGGTGCTGACGGGCGCCTTCCCTGCCTTGTCGCCCTACTGGAGCCAGGTGGCTGTGGGGATCGCGGCCGTGACTATGGTCTGGGGCAATGTTGCGGCCGTCGGCCAGGCCAGCATCAAGCGTATGCTGGCCTACTCGAGCATCGCCCATGCAGGCTATGTCTTCATGGCCATCCCCGCCGCGGCCATCCCAACGCTCCAGTCACAGGCCTACAGCGCCGCCCTGTTCTACCTGTTGGCGTACAGCCTGACCAGCCTCGGGGCGTGGGGTGTGGTCCTGGCGGTCGAGCACGCCCAGGGCGGGGGGACCGGGATTGAGGACTATGCCGGGCTGGGGGCCCGCCGTCCGCTGCTGGCAGCCGCCATGACGGTCTTCATGCTGTCGCTCACCGGCGTCCCGCCGACGGTTGGCTTTGTGGCCAAGTTCGTGTTGTTCCAGACCGTGCTCGACGCCCGCCTGACCGGGCTGGCGCTGATCGGTGTCCTGACGACGCTGGTGGCAGCCTACTACTACTTGCGGGTTGTTGTGAATATGTACATGCGCTCGGGGCTGCCCGATGTCCGCTCTGAGCGCTGGCTGAATCTCACCATCGGGGCGATGGCGGTCGCGGTGGTGCTCCTGGGTCTGCTGCCCCAGCCGATCCTGCGGGCGGCTTACCAGGTTGGGATAGCGTCGTTCCTCCCATGAGCTGTCGGCGCTGACGGGGTCGATCGGGACCCGTCAGCCGAGATCGCCCGCCGGATACGAGACGTTTCGACCTCAAGGCGAATGAACGGCGCCGCCCACTGCGGGCGGCGCCGTTCATTCGCCGGGCTTGACGGATCAATGGCCGCAGGTGGAGCACGAACCTCCGCTGCACGCGCCGCAAGACTGGCTGGTCCCGGATAGAGCACGGCCGCCGCTCTGGGCGAAGAAGACGGAGAGCTGGCGAGTGGTGCGGTCCCCGTGGCAGTGGGCGCAGGCGATCGGCACATCCGAGTCTGCCATCTTGCGCAGCGCTTCGAAGGGCTGACCGCAGTCCAGGCAGGCGTATTCGTAGACGGGCATTGGACCTCTTGTGGACTCGGTGGTCCAGATAGAACGATTGTACCGGACGGCTCCGAAGCAGGTCAAGCGGAGGTACTCGTCCAATCTACTTGAGACACGCTGCAATCGCCACCTGTAATCGCGGGAGGCGGGTCCCCCATGGGCAACAGGACAGACTTGCTTCCCGCCTCACCCCCTTGGCCCCTCTCCGCGGTGCGGAGGAGGGGCTCCTCCCCAGCGGGCTATCCGGAGAGGGGGGATGGAGAGTCTTGGAGGGGTTGGGGGCCGAAGGCCCCCAACCCCTCCAGAAAACCTCTCCCCTCCGCCTGCTGTTGTCCGCTGAGCAATGCTGTCGTCCTCATGCAGGGGAGCCCTTCCAGGGTGCTGCGCGAGGGACGGGGGTGGGGGTTCGACGGATTGAAGGGAGGCCGCCCAGAGAAAGGGAAGTGTTGCTCTCAGGGTCCCATATCTATCTGAACCAGCTCAGACGATGCGTCGGAGCGTGGGCGGACTAGTCGGCCTCCTCAATCCTGTCGGCTTCCAGGTGGCCATCCGGGAAGCGCCGCGCCCGGACGTCGGCTCGATCTCCAACCTTGAGGTCGGCGTCGATCTCGGTATCGCCGGTGATGCGGAGCGTCTGCCCGTCGATGACCCATTGCCCGGCGGAGACGCTGGATATCTCCCCGGAGAAGCGGATCTCCTCAGGCTCATCATCCGGCGGCTCCGGAGTGCTACTCCCCTCGTTCTCCCCGTCGCCATCGGTTGGCTCGGCGTCTGGGGTTGCCTTATCGTCGTTGCCCGACTGGCTGTCGGTCCGCTCGATGCGCAAGAGAATCAGCCCGCCGTCCGTTCGCGTGAGGGCCCGGACCCGCACCCGATCGCCGACCACCAGGTTTCCTCGTATCTCGCTCTGGCTGGTCTGCAGCAGCGTTTGACCGGCTACCGTCCAGGTCAGGCCGTCGCGGCCCTCGACGAATCCGGAGAACTCGACGGTTACCTCGTTGCCATCGTCAACGCTCGGGGCTGGCGTTGACGGGGGCCCGACCGGGGGGATGGGAGTTGAGGCTCCGACCGGGACGGCCTCGGTCGCCAGGCTCAAGATCACCAGGGCTTCGTGCCCCCCGGTGGCAGTGACCTCCACCAGGACCAGCACCCGGTCTCCCGGCACGATCCCTGTCTGTACTTGAGAGCTCGGGAGGAGGACGAGCGGCTGACCGGCGACAGTCCACAGACCGGGCGATTGCTGGTCGACGGTTCCGATGAGCTGGTAGGTGTGCAACTGGATCTTGCTGGCCAGGATGTCGCCTTGAGGCCGCGTCGTGCCGACGACGATCACCGAATCCCCGGGTTTGATTTGCCCCACAATCTCGGTCTCGGTGTTCAGCCCGACGGGAAGGGAGGAGACCATCCAGCCTTCGACGTCCTGGGCTTCGACCACCCCCTCGAATGTCACGCTGCCCTTGCGGCCGAGGCGAAGGAGTTCGCGCACCTCATCCTCGCGCCTTTCCTTGAAGGATAGCTGGAGGTTCTGGCGCGTTTGCTCGTCGCGCACGAGCTGCAGGCGCAAGGTCTCCTGGGCGCGCTTCACCCGGTACAGCGAATCGCCCGGCAA